>NZ_JBQKDH010000015.1:0-59648 GCF_052121955.1 Parafannyhessea sp. LCP19S3_B1
GGGGTTTTATGGGTGTTGGGGCGCGGGCGGGGGGGGTGGGGGGCGGGGGGGGCGGGGGGCGGGGGGGGGGGGGCGCGCGCCCCCCCGCCCCCCCCCCGGCCAAGGCTCGTGCTCCTTGCGGCATCGGTGGTGATGCTGTCGCTTCTGGCCAGCGAGGACGCGCTCATGATCTTCTCGCACACCTTCACGAAGGCATGGTGGCCGCTGCACTTCTGCAACTTCGCGGAGTACCTTTGCCTGGCGTACTCCATGCGCCAGGGCCACGCCTGCCGCGAGCTGCTGCTGACGCTGGGCCTCATGGGCGGCATGGCGGCGATGCTCTTTCCCGGCTGGCTGGCGTGCCCGCCCTACACGTGGCCGGTGGCCTGCGGGTTCATGGAGCACGCGCTCATATTTGCCGTCTCGTGGTGCGCCGTGCGCGAGGGCCGCGGCCGCTTCCACCTTCGGGACGTGCGGGTGAGCCTGGCGTTCGTGGCGGCCTACGTGCTGTTCTTCAGGTGGTTCAACGCGCTTTTGGGCTCGAACTACGGCTTCGTGAGCGGCCCGGCGTACGGAACGCCGATCGAGTGGTGGTACGACGCCCTGGGCGACCCCCTGTACCTGCTGCCGTACGCGCTGTGCTTCCTTGTCGCGGCGCTTGCGCTCAATTTGTGGGCAAGCTCGTGGCCTGCGGCCGCGCAAGGGGAGAAGGGCACTCACCGCGAGAAGGGCGGCCGTCGTGCGGGGCTCGCCCTGCCAAGCCGAGGGGGTGGCCACCCATGCGCGTGATCGGCACGGTCAACGTGCTGGAGGACGCGGACATGCAGCGCTCCATGGTCCGTGCGTCGTGGATAATCCTGGGGGTTGGCGCTGCTGTCGCCTTTGCGCTGTGGCTCGCGTCGCTTGCGTCAGGCCGGCGCGTTCTGGAGCCTGTGAGCCTGGGCTGGGTGCTGGGTCTGGCGGCGGCGTCTGTCGTCGCACTTCCCGTGCACGAGCTGGTTCATGCCGCGGCCTTCGTGCTTCTGGGCTCGGGCGACGTGCGCGTGAGCTTTGGCTTCAAGGACTTCATGCTCTATACCTCGGCAAACGGCGCGATTCTTCCCCGCAGGCGCTTCATGGCGGTGCTGCTGGCGCCTTCCGTCGTGGTTTCCGCGCTGTTCGTGCTGGCGGGGTGCGCGTGGCACGCCCCGCTGTTCGCGCTCTTGGGAGGCGCGTTCCACCTGGCTGGGTGCACCGGCGACCTCGACATGGTGCGCGTCATCAGGGACACGCCCGCCGCGGCGTTCGTGCGAGACTCTCCCGTGGGAATCGAGCTGCTCTCGGAGGAGTAGGGGCGCAGTTGGGGCGGACATGCGCTCGACCAGCTCGCGCGAACCCGCAAGGTGCCGCCCGTACGTATCCGTTGCGCCAACTAGGCGCGGGCACGAACTCTGCTAGCATGGCCGCAGGGCCCATGTTGCGCCATGGCGCGGCGTGGGCGTCCGCGGGGCGACCCACAAGGAGGTTCCATGCTCAGGTGCAACTACCACACCCACACCGTGATGTGCGACGGGTCGGACACGCCGGAGGACGTCGTGTGCGAGGCCATCGCCAAGGGCTTCGAGCACCTGGGCTTTTCCGGTCACATGGACCCTGACATCCACATGGACTGGCCCGCCTACGTGGCAGAGATCCGGCGCCTCCAGTCCGCGTACGCGAGCAAGATAGACATCCTCCTCGGAGTGGAGCTCGACAACGTCTACGACCCCGCGTGCTGCCCGGGCGCGGAGTACGTCATCGGCTCCACGCACTTCCTGGACGTCGACTCCGAGGTCCCCCTCTCCGTCGACAGCAGCGTGCAGAGCATGCGCCGCCTGTGCCACGAGTTCTTCGCCGACGACTACTACGCCCTCGCCCGCGCGTACTACGAGCTCGAGGCCAGGGTGTACGACCGCCTTCGGTGCACGTGGGTCGGCCACTTCGACCTGGTGACGCGCTTCAACGACGAGGCGCACTTCCTGGACGAGTCCGACCCCCGCTACACGAAGCCCGCGCTCGAGGCCATGGAGTACCTGGTGGGGGAGGGCGTCCCGTTCGAGATCAACTGCGGCGCCGTCAACCGCGGCCGAAAGGCGGAGCTCTACCCACGCCGCGAGCTCCTGCGCGCGCTCCACGACTTCGGCGGCCAGATCTTCATCAACGCGGACGCGCACCAGAAGGAGCTCCTCGACGGCGGCTTCGACGTCGCGGTCCGGACGGCCATGGACTGCGGGTTCACGCACGTCAACTACCTCGCCCACGACGCCGCGGGCAACGTGCTCGTGCGCCAGGTCGCGCTCGATGGCCTTTACTAGCGGCTGCGTTTCGCGCGGGCGAGAAAAGCCGTGCGACGTGCCCGCAACGCGCCCCCCGGGGCTGTATATAAAGTCCTCGTTTGGGGTATCCCTCACTCACCTGCCGGCGGTGGTCGCCGGCACGAGTGAGAGGAACCGACATGGGTTTCATCAGCACCGCCGTTCTGGTGGTCATCGTCGTGGCAGTCGTGCTCTCCACGGGGTACGTTGTCAGACAGCAGCACGTGGCCATCATCGAGCGTCTGGGACGCTTCCACGGATTCGCGGGTCCCGGCTTCCACGTCAAGGCGCCGTTCATCGACGTCACGCATGACGTCAGCCTCATGACCGAGGACGAGCACATGACGTTCGACGCCAAGACCAGCGACAACGTCACGATAGAGCTCGACGTCTCCATCCAGTACCATGTCGACTCGCACGACATGGACGCCCGCCAGGAGTCTGGCGTGTACAAGAGCTTCTACACCCTGCAGGACCCGGTCGGCCAGATGCAGGACTACCTCGCGGACGCCCTGCGCTCGCAGATCCCCGCGCGCACGCTCGACGAGGTCTTCAGCGAGAAGGACGCCATCGCCCACGCGATCGACGAGGTCGTCGCCGCCAAGATGCGTGACTACGGCTACGTGCTCGTGACCACGCTCATCACCAGGATCAAGCTCCCCGGCGAGGTCCAGGAGTCCATGAACCACATCATCGCGTCCAAGAACAACCTCGAGTCCGCAAAGAACGACGCCGAGGCGGCCCGCGCGAAGACGGTCATCGCGGCGCAGGCAAAGGCGGAGGCCATGGCGGCCGAGGGCAAGGGCATCGCGGACCAGCGCATCGCCATCGCCCGCGGCATCAAGGAGTCCATCGACACCATCAAGGGCGCCGAGATGAACGAGGGCGAGGCCAACCGCCTGTTCGAGTTCACCCAGTGGATCGACATGATGAACCAGTACGCCGCGAAGGGGCCCTCCACCGTGGTGCTGCCCAGCGACTTCGGCCAGACGTCGAGCATGTTCGACCAGGTCGTGGCCGCGCAGAACGCACCGCGTCCCGCGGGTGCGCCGCAGGCGCCGGTCGACCCGTACCGCAGGATCGGCTCGGAGGGCTGGGGCGACGCCGACAAGGGCGGCCACGCCGGCTCCGCAAAGTCCCGCAGGTAGGGTCAGCGCCAACGTCGGCAGGCGGCGCACGCCGTCGCAGCGCACATTAAAAAAGCCGGGCGAGAAGGGCCGCCCTTCTCGCCCGGACGCTTCCGTGCGTGCGCCTTACCCGTGCGCTACGCCCGTGCGGGCAGGTTCGCCTCGGCCCAATCGATCACGTGCCCGCGCATGGCATGCACGAGCTCGTTTGCCCAGAAGCCCTCGCGAAGGTCTGGCATGACGTCCAGCGCGAACACCCGGAGCGTGTACACGTGGTCCCGGTCGGGCGGCTGCGGGCCGTTGTAGCGGCAGGTCAGCAGCGGGTCGGAACTTTCCACGAGCCTGCTCGCGGACGAGTTCTTGCCCTGCACCATGCCAAACGACCCCAGGTTCGACGCGTCCTCCGGGAAGGCGAGCCGCCCGTCGCGCGCGAGCGAGGCGTCGATCCCCGCCGCGACCCAGTGGATCCACGTGAACCCGCACACGGGGATGGAATCGTAGTCCGTGAACGCGAGCGCAAGCGAGCGCGCGCCCTGCGGTATGCCCTCCACCTCGAAGGGAAACGACGTCGTCGGCTTCTGCGCGTGCAGGTGCGCGGCGTCCGCGTGCTTCGCGTAGCGGTCCGGAACCATGCCGTTCTTGTCGAGCACAACCTTGATGTCCATGCTGCCTCCCGTCGTTGGCGTATGCTCTCATCTTACTAGCGTTGGGCGAGTTCGGGGGGCATGCGGATGGACGGACACTCTCAGGCGGCATCGGGCGCGGCGTCCGCGCGCACGCCGCTCCTTCTGCACGCATGCTGCGGTCCGTGCTCGCTCGAGCCCGTCAAGTACCTCAGGCAGGAGGGCTTCGAGCCCACCATATGCTGGACGAACCCCAACATCCAGCCCGTCCGCGAGCACGACAGGCGCCTTGCGGTGCTCATGGCGTGGGCGCGCGACGTCGCGCGCGTGGACGTGATCGTCGCGGCGGACGACCGCGACGCGTGGGAGAGGGGCGTCGCCCCCAAGGGCCTCGACCGCGAGCGCAGGTGCAGGGCGTGCTATGCCGTGAGGCTGGCGGAAAGCTGCCGCGTGGCGCGCGAGCGGGGCTTCCGCTTCGTGTCGACGACGCTTGCCGTCTCGCCGTACCAGCTGTTCGACGCCTGCCACGACGAGCTCGTGTCGCTTGCGGCCGCCCATGGCCTCACGCCCGTGTGGCGCGACTTCCGACCGCACTACCCGGAGTCCGTGGAAGACTCCCGCGCGCTCGGCATGTACCGGCAGAACTACTGCGGCTGCCGCTTCTCGGCGGCGGAGGCCGCCCTCGAGCGCCACGAGGCACGCGACTGGCGCAAGGCCGCGAAGGCGGCCCGGCGCGAGGGCCGCGAGCTGCCTCCCCGCCCGGAGTACCTGCCCGGCTAGGGCGTGGTGCCACCGCGGGCACCCGCCCTTCTCCGCTTTTTGTGCTGAACGTTCGCGCGCGCCGCGCGGGCCGGCCGTCCGTCGCGCTATCATGGGCGGCTGTTGGAACACGCGATGCGTGCGACCCCGAAGGCCGCGCGCGAGGGATGCGGGGTTACGCATGCGCACAGACGACTTTGACTACGACCTTCCCGAGGAGCTCATCGCACAGGAGCCGGCGGAGCCGCGCGACTCGTGCAGGCTGCTCGTGCTGCACCGCGATGACGGGTCCGTCGAGCACAGGCACTTCTACGACATCGTGGACTACCTGGAGCCGGGCGACCTCGTCGTCGCGAACAAGACGCGCGTCATGCCGGCGCGCCTGATGGGGCACAAGCGCGGCACGGGCGGCGTGAGCGAGACGCTCCTGCTGAAGCGCCGCGAGGACCTGGACGTGATGGGCCACGTGTGGGAGTGCCTGGTGAAGCCCGGCAAGCGCCTGAAGCAGGGCGCCGTCATCGAGTACCGCGAGGGCGGCATCCACGCGCCCATGAGCTGGCCCGTCGTCCTCACGGGCGAGGTCGTGGACTACGTGGACGAAAGCCGCGGCGGCCGCCTGGTACGCTTCGAGCCGGCCGAGGGCCTCACGCTGGACGAAGCCATCCACAAGGCTGGCCACGTGCCCCTGCCTCCCTACATCACGCAGTACGACGGCGACCCGGAGAAGTACCAGACGGTCTACGCCATGCACGAGGAGCACTCCGCGGCGGCCCCCACGGCCGGCCTGCACTTCACGCCGGAGCTCATCCGCAGGATCGAGGGCATGGGCGTGCAGTGGAAGACCGTGGAGCTTGAGGTCGGGATCGACACGTTCCGCCTGGTGGAGGAGGACGACCCCACGAAGCACGTCATGCACACGGAGCGCTACCACGTGAGCCAGGACGTAGTGGACGCCGTGCACGCCACGAAGGCCGCGGGCCATCGCGTCGTCGCCATCGGCACCACGTCCGTCCGCTCGCTCGAGAGCGCGTTCGACGCGGAAGCGCCC
Organism: Parafannyhessea sp. LCP19S3_B1; assembly: GCF_052121955.1. Lineage (NCBI taxonomy): Bacteria > Bacillati > Actinomycetota > Coriobacteriia > Coriobacteriales > Atopobiaceae > Parafannyhessea > Parafannyhessea sp. LCP19S3_B1. Next base: position 5,870 of record NZ_JBQKDH010000015.1, read on the forward strand.
GCATGGGAGCCCCCGTGCGTCGCGCGCCGCTTCGAGGACGCGCCGGACTCCGCCAAGACCCTCGGCAGGGGAGACATCGTCGAGCGCCGCGACGCCACCACGAACCTCTACCTCATGCCAGGCTCCACCTACCACGTGGTCGACGCCATGGTCACGAACTTCCACGTGCCGCGCTCGACCCTCATGATGCTCGTCTCCGCGTTCGCCACGCGCGAGCAGATCATGGCCGCCTATCAGGCGGCAATCGCCGAGAAGTACCGCTTCTTCAGCTTCGGCGACGCCATGCTCATGGTGTAGCGCCGTCGTCGCGACCCCGGCGCCTCGAACTCGCCGGGCCATGCAAAGAGCCGCGGCTCCCCGTCACCTAGGATGGGGAGCCGCGGCTCGTATCCTTGCGCAAACATGTCGGCCCCGGGCGGGCCGCGCGCCTGCCTAGAGCGTTCGCATCACGAACGTCGCCACAAGCGCCACGAGGACCACTGCCAGCACGATGGCCCCTATGAACAGGAAGCGCTGCTTCCTCGTTGCCTCGCGCAGGTGCTTCTCCTCGTGGGCGAGCTTCTGGGCGGACTTCATGCGCTCCTCGAGCTCCTTGCGACCCTGGGCGATCGTGCGCGCGAGCTCCGCGCTCACCTCGGGCGTCGCGTGTATCTCCGTCGCCTCGTCCAGCAGCTTCTTCGCCTCGGCCTGGCGCGCGTCCGCGTCCTGCCGCTCCTTACCGGCGGTCGTGATGGCGCGGTCGCGCTTCGCGATCTCGTCGGAAAGCTCCTTCTCGCCCGCGAGGGCGGCGTTGTACAGGCGCTCGTACTCCTCGCGGTGCTCGTCCGCCTCGCGCTTCGCGGCGTCGGCCGCCGTCTCCGCGCTCTCGAGCGCGCGCCTCTGCGCGGCAAGGTTGGCCTGCGCGCCGTCTACCAGCTGCTTGCACTCGTTCGTGACGCGGTCGAGGTCCGCGCGCGCCGCGTCTAGGTGCGCGCGCTCGGCCACGATGTCGCTCTGCTTCTTCTGCACCACGGCGGGGGAGGCGTTCGAGTCCGCCTTCAGCGCGTCGAGCTCGCCCTCCGCCTTGCGCAGGCGCTCCTGCGAGTTGTCGACGGAGCGGTTTGCCGAGGCCACGCTCTGCTCGCGCCGCTTCGTCGCCTCTCCCAGCTGCTGGTCCGCCGCCTTCGCCTGGCGCTTCGCGTCGGCGAGCGTCTTCGCGGCGTCGTCCGCGCGTCCCTTCGTGGACTCCATCAGCTCGCGGTACGGCCTCAGCTGCTCCTCGTGCTCGGTCTTCATCTGGGCGAGCCGCCCCTCGAGCTCGGCCTTCTCGGCCGACTGCTGGTCCATCACGGCCTGGGCGCGTGCGGACGCCTGACCCTGCACCATGAGCGCGTCGTTCTGGGTGGCCACGATCTTCTCGTAGTCCGCCTCGATCTTCGTGCGGTGGTCCAGGACCTTCTGGCTCTCCTCGAGCTCAGCCTTGAGCGACTTCACCTTGTCGTGGGCCTCCGCGCGGCGCTTCGCCGCGGCGCGCACCTGCCTGATGGCGCCAAAGCCGCCCTTGAGGGGGTTCTCCGAGTCCGCGCCCGTCGCGCCGGCACCCTTCCCTTTGCGCGACTTCGCGCGCTGCCTGTCCAGGTCCTTGCCGGTTATCACGTCAAGCTCGTCTGCCGCCACGGGCACCGCGCCGGGATACTCGAGCCCCTCGTCCTTCGGGGCCCCGCCCTCTGCGGACTGCGTGTCGGTGTGGTCGTGCGGCTTTGCCATGGGGTCTCTCCTTGGGTGGGCCGGCGCGCTCCCTCGCGACGCGCCGGTCTGTGGTGGCGATTCAGAATATTCTAGGGCTAAATTCTAGGTCTAACCCGTGCAATGGGAGGCTTGCATGCGCATACCGACACATTTTGGCATCCAATGACCATCCCACATGTTTTCTTTGTTACTATAATCATCAAGCAAGGCATCAATTGGACAGGGCGCCTTGCCCTTCCCCTGTTAGATCTAAAGGAGTGCGTTATGGTTTCCAAGCAAGTTTCCATCGTCAGCCCCACCGGTCTCCACGCTCGCCCCGCTTCCCAGTTCGTGCAGGTCGCGAAGCAGTACCAGTGCGCCGTCACCATCAAGGACCTTGACAAGGGCTCCGCTCCCGTCAACGCCAAGTCCATCATGATGATCCTCGCCGCCGGCCTCGGCACCGGCACCAAGGTCGAGATCACCTGCGACGGCGCGGACGAGAACGAGGCGCTCGGTGCCCTCCTCGGCATCAAGGACGGCGACGCCAACCTCTTCGAGTAGCGTCTGCGCTGCCCAAGGTCACGCACCTTCCGCATGTGCGCGGGGCCTGGTTCGGATTCCTCCGGACCAGGCCCCGTTCGCTATGCCGACCTTTCCGGTGACGGCAAGGCGGACGCGCGGCGAGAAGGACGCGCCCCCGTCGCCGTCGCCCCGTGGCTGGCCGCGTGGCCTTACGCCACGTAGTCCTCCGGGCGCACGCCCATCTTGCGCTGCAGCTCCAGTATCGTCTCGCAGAAGCGGTATCCGTGCGGCGCGGACGTCCTCACCAGGCGCCCGTCGCGAAGCGCGATCAGGCGGTTCGCAGGCACGGGCTTCCACTCTGGCGCCTCGGCGGAGCCCCCAAGGCACGTCGTGCTCACGACTATGGCCTGCCCGCCCTTCTCGTCCGTGAACGAGCGATAGAACAGCGTGCACTTCGACGTGTTCGTGTGCACGTAGGTGTACTCGCCGTCGTCCAGGATGATGTTCACGCGGTTGCGGTTCGCCAGCTGCGTCACGGCGCCGGAGAGCGCCCCAAAGCGCACATCGAACGTGGGCTTCGCGCCACGCAGGTACGCCTCGTCCATCACGTCCGTCAAGAAGGCCGCCATGCGCTCGCTGTCGGTCTCGCCCTCGGTGTGGCCCTCGTAGGGGAAGGTCAGCCCCTCGTTGAACAGGATTCCGTTGTGGATGAGCGTCCACTGCCTGCCGGTCATGTCGACCGTCCTGAACGGGTGGCAGTTGCGCTCGGCCATGTCGGTGCCCGTGGCATAGCGTATGTGGGCGAGGACGTGGCTCTTCTCGATGGGGGAGCCCAGGACCTTCCAGTTGAGGTCCGAGTCTATGGCGCGCCTGCCCTCTCGCACGAGGGTGACGGACGCGTCGTCGAACGGGTCGCCGTCGCGCCAGGAAATGCCCCAGCCGTGGGGGTGGTTCACGCTGTGCGAGAAGAACTCGCGCAGGTAGGCGTTGGTGTTGACGGGACCCTCCGCGTTGAGGGCAAACAGTTCGCACATGCTTGTGCTCCTTACGTTGGAAGTTGCGCGCTAGGCGCGCCGGGCGAGAAGGACGTCGCGGCGACACGCTGCGTCGCGGTCGATCGCGGTGCAACAGCACGTACACGTCATGTCCCTCTCCTTCCAACGGGGCCTTCGCGGGCGTCTGCCCGCCGAGCTCTGGCGGCTATGTTACCCAATGTGGGCCCGCCGTGCGCGACGGTTTACAAAGTCCTCAACTTGCCTTCGCCTGCACGCGGCCTCGATTTCGCGCGGCCACGCAGCAGAAAGAAGGCCGCCGCCCAGCTGGCGACGGCCTGACGGACGCTATTTGCCAAACATGGCGGCGTGGATCTTCTCGTACCAGGACCGCGCCTTAGAGAGGTACTCGTTGTGCTGCGACCCACCCTTGCCCAAGGACGCGGGGCAGTCGGTGCTCGTTACCTCGTTGTGGCCGATCACGTTGACGCCCCACTGCGGGATGCCGAGGTTGTACTGCAGGCACAGCAGCGCCACCAGCTTCGAGCCGGCGTTGATGGCCGCCTCGGTCAGGTAGCGGTGGGCGGGCGTGGAGCCGGGGGCGTCCGCGTGCTCGATGCCGATGCTGTCGAGGTTCTTTACCCAGTTGCCCGCCTGCCAGGCGGTGTCGCTGTCATAGACCAGCTGACCGACCGTGCCGCTGGACTCCACCTGGTAGTGCGCCGATGCCTCGCGGGTCTGCCAGGTGTTCCAGCAGCCCTCCGTCGTCAGGTTGCCCTCGTTGTGGTGTATGACGATCTGCCTGATGACGTGCTGGCCGCCGTGGCTCGCGTCGAAGCGCCCCTTGCTGTAGTGCTTGTTCATCAGGAGCACCTTCACGGTGCCGGACCAGTACTGGGAGGACTTCAGCCAGCAGTAGTCAAGGCCGGACGCAACTACGGACGACGCGCCCTTCAGGACGAGCTTCACCTTGAAGGCCTCGGCTGCGAGCGCGCGTCCCACGGTACCCGCCACCTGGCCGTTCGATACCCATGACTGCCAGCCCACGTTCTGCACGTGCGCCTGGTACATGACGTCGAAGAACTTCGAGATCGCGCCCGTCAGCCTCACCTGGAACGCCTCGAGCCTCTTGGACTGTCCCGTGGTGCCGGCAACCGAGCCGTCGGACACCCAGTCCTGCCAGCCGGTGCCCTGCACGTGCGAGCGGTAGCTGATGCCGCCGGAAAGCGCGTCCTCTCCGCCCGTCAGCTTGATGGTCATCGCCTCCAGGCGCCGTGACTGTCCCGTGGTGCCCGCTGTCGCGCCGTCCTTTCTGGCACCCTGCCAGCCCACGTCCTTCGAGTGCGCCGTGTAGATCACGTCGGGCGTCGAGAAGAACGATATCTCCGTGGCCTGGCCGTCCGCGCTTGGTGCGGATTCCCCCTTGCGCACCAGCAGCACCTGGATGGCCTCCATGCGCCCGCTCGCACCCGTCGTTCCTGCGGAGGCCCCGTCCTTCGTCCAGGCCATCCAGCCAATGGTCTGCACGTGCGCCCGGTACCACACGTCGTACAGGTTCGCGAGCTCTCCCGTTAGGCGGACCTCGACGGCCTCGATGCGCTTGCCTCTGCCCGTGGTCCCGGCATAGCCCGCGCTCGTGGCCCAGCCCTGCCAGCCGATGTCCTGCACGTGGGCCCTGACCTCGACATCCCCGTCGGCGTAGGCGTTCTGGACCTTCACGCGGATGGCCTCGATGCGCTTGCTCCTTCCGGTGGTGCCGGCCGTCTTGCCGTCGGTCACCCAACCCTGCCAGCCGATGTCCTGCACGTGCGCCTGGACGCGCGCCTGCGTGCCGTCAATGAACGACTCGCTGTCGGTGGAGGCGAAGTCGCCGTAGGAGGCGTCGGTGGGGTCTGGGGCGCCAATTCGCAGCAGACGCAGTTCAAGTGCCTCGAGACGCAGTCCCTGGCCCGTGGAACCCACCAGGCCGGTGCTCGTCCATGCGAGCCATCCGTGGTCCTGCACGTACGCGCGCGCCCACAGCTGCCAGCCCCTCGCGAGGTCCGATCCCTCGCGAAGCCTGACCTGGAGCGCCTCGATGCGCTTGCCGGAGCCTGCGGTGCCCACCGCGTTGCCGCCGGAGGTCCATCGTGCGTCCCAGCCGGTACCCTCCACGTGTGCGCGGTACTCCATGTCCGAGTCGGAATAGGACGTCCCGTCGGGGGAGGTGACGTGAAGCGTGAGGGAGTCGATCTTCTCGCCAGATCCGGCGCTTCCCGCCACCTGGCCGTCAGACGCGGTCTGGCTGCCCTTGCCGTACACGTCGACGTCCGCCGAGATGCTGGGCGACGACTCCGACTGCGAGGCGTCGCACGATGCTGCGTCGCCGGTGGGGGAGGGGTCCGTCGTCGCGTCCGCGCTGCCCTGTTCGGTTACGTCCGCGCCGACGGCCGCGTCCGTGGACGCCGCTTCCTGCGATTCGCCGCCGAACGCGGCCTCCGCCTGCGCGCTCGATTGCTCGGCCTCCGCCTGCCCCGATGTCGTGACGGCGGCGGTGGTTGATGGCGGCTGCGTCGCCGCGGGCTCGGTCGCATACGCCGCGACGGGCGCTCCCACGAGCGCGAGGCCGATGACGACCGCGATTTTGGCTGACCTTCCGGATGCTAAGTACAAAGGGAGTCACTTCCTTGTGATGGTTGCATATGCCCTCGGTGCAGGGCCCGTTTACAGCTATCCCAAGATTGTGAGTCGCGCATCGTCCAATTTGTTGCACAACAAATTTTGGCCGCAACGTGCTGCGCAGCCACATGAGGGACCCCTTGCGTGCCCGGACAAGGCAATGCGCAAGGGGTCCTGGGGGTTGCGTGTCCGGCGCGGGGCGCGCCGGGACCCTCGTTACTCGTCGCCGAAGCTGATGCCAAGCATGCGCGCCTCGCGCACGAGGTCGCTCTTCGGGTCGACGTACTTCAGCTTGCCCGCCACGTCCTCGAGCGGCACGCGGCACATCTTGCCTCCCACCTTGGCGATCATGTAGCCAAACTTCCCTTCAAGGAAGCCGTGCGCCGCCTCGACGCCGCACTGCGTCGCGAAGATGCGGTCCTGGGCGTCCGGCTGGCCGCCGCGCTGGGTGTGCCCGGGAACGGCCACGCGCACCTCCTTGCCGGTGCGGCCGGCGACCTCCTCCGCGATGTCGTACGCGACGGACGGCTTTACGCGCTTTGCGACCTTCGCCTTGTAGTCCTTCTTGCGCATGGCGGCCTCCTCCTGCGAGATGGCCCCCTCCGCGCACACGATGATCGAGAACCGGCCGCCGTTCTTCTCACGCCTCTCGATCGCATCGACCACGTTGTCCATCTTGTAGGGGATCTCGGGGATGAGGATCACGTCCGCGCCGCCGGCGACGCCGGCGTACAGGGGGATCCAGCCCACCTTGTGGCCCATGATCTCGATCACAAATACGCGACCGTGCGAGCTCGCCGTCGTGTGGATGTCGTCGATGCAGCGCGTCGCCACGTCGATGGCGCTCGTGAAGCCAAACGTGATGTCCGTGCCAAACGTGTCGTTGTCGATCGTCTTCGGCAGGCAGATGACGTTCAGGCCCTCCTCGCGCAGGCGGTTCGCCGTCTTCGTGGAGCCGTTGCCGCCCAGCACGAACAGGCAGTCCAGCTTGAGGGCCTTGTAGTTCTTCTTCATGGCGGGGACCTTCTGGACCCCGTCGGCCTCGGGCGTGTCGATGCGCTTGAACGGAGTTCGGCTCGTTCCCAGGATCGTTCCGCCCATCGTGAGGATGCCGCTGAAGTCGCTCCAGTCCATCTTGCGGTAGCGACCGTAGATGAGGCCCTGGTAGCCGTCCTCGAAGCCGTAGACCTCCACGCCCTCCTTCGTGTTGTTATACACCGTCTTCACTATGGCGCGCATGGTCGCGTTCAGCGCCTGGCAGTCGCCGCCGCTCGTGAGCAGTCCGATCCTCAGCATGGATTCCCCCTTAGCCTCGTTGGGAGGCACTCCCAACTACCATTTGTCGGCGGTGCCGCGCAAAGGGTGCCCACAGCCCCGACCACCCTAGATTTTGGCACGTCGAGGCCACGGCGCGCACCAGATTGTGCACTCGTTCACAAACAAACGGCGTCCTTGCGCGCGTCTTTGTGCCGCATTACGGGTAGGCTTCACCTAGACAGTTATCTGACAGTTATCTGCGGGACGCCCGGGCGAGAAGCGCCGCCCCGCCGCCGCCCCGCATTCGGAGGTGCACCATGACATCGGACGCAAGACTAGAGCGGGCCCGCGCCGCGGGCACGCGCGCCCTCCAGAGCTTGGACGAGGCGGCGGAGCAGCTTGACGGCGCGCGCAACTGGGGCCTGCTCGACATCCTGGGCGGGGGCCTCCTTACGAGCCTCGTGAAGCGCTCGCGCCTGGACGGCGCCTCCGAGGCGGTGGGGCGCGCCCAGCGCGACCTTGAGGCGTTCGCCCGCGAGCTGCGCGACTGCTCCGGCGTCACGGGCGTCGACCTCAGGCGAAGCGACATGCTCGAGCTGTTCGACATCGTGTTCGACAACTCCATAACGGACCTCTTCGTGCAGTCCCGCATCGAGGACGCCCGCGCGGACGTGAGGCGCGCCCGCGCGCGGGTTGCGGCCATGCTCGCCGAGCTCGGCTCGGCCGGGAGGGCGTAGCGTGGCGGCCCGCGGCGGGCGCCGGCGCGGCAGGCTCATGGCGGCCATCCTGGTCGTCGCGTTTGCGCCCGTGTTCCAGTGGCTCGTCTACCAGCCCATATCGTGGCTGCGCCTCGACGAGAACCTCTCGCTCGAAGTCGCGTCCGCCCTGTACATGGCCGTGGCCGTCTGCCTTCTGGGCGGCCGGCGCATGCTCGTCCCCTCGCGCGCGTCCTTCAGGAGCGTCTGGCACCTCGCGTGGCCCATCCTCGCCATCAGCCTCGCGCTCACCGGCACGCAGGTGGCGGGCTACGCGTCTGGCGCCGCGCACCTCTCGCCCCATTGGGCGCAGAACGTGGCGTACTACGTGGCGTTCTGCCTGTGCATAGGCGTCTTCGAGGAATGCTACGTGCGCGGCGTGCTGCTTGGCGGCCTGCTGTCGCGCTTCGGGCGCAGCCGCGGCGCGCTGTGGGCGTGCATCGCCGTCTCGTCAGTCTACTTCGGGGCGCTGCACATCGACTGGGTGGGGCTCGACTACGCAAGCCCGCTCGCGCTTGCCCAGGCCGCGCTCAAGGTGGCGCAGACCGGCATCTACGGCGCCGTGCTCTCCGCCGCCGTCGTGGAGGACGACAACCTCACGGGCGCCATCCTGTTCCACGCGCTGGACGATTTCTCGATCATGGTCATACCGTACGCGCTCTTCGGGGAGAGCCTCAGCACCAACTACGTCTCGTCCGGCCGCGAGGAGGCCATGAGCTCCATCGTGCTGTACGCGGTCCTCTGTGTGCTGTACCTTCCGTCGCTGTGGCGCGCCGTCCGCCGCACCAGGGCGCTCCCGCAGCCGCATCATGGCGGTTTCGTGATGGACGCGCTGGGCGAGAAGCGCGAGGGCCCGTGCTTGCCGCCGGGTGCCGGGGAGTTTCCGGTGCCGCCCGCGGGGATGCCGCACGACCGTGCACGCATGAGGGAAACCGCAGCTCAGGAACAGGGTGCGGAGCCGGTCGATGCGCCGGAGCGCTGAGGCGCCCCCGCCTTAGGACCTTGCGCGCACCGCGCGCAAGGCAGCCGCAAGTCCCACGCGCAGCATGCCTGTGCTGCATTTTTAGGTCAGTGGCAGTTATATTTCATTACGTTCTGCTAACATGCAGCTTGCAATCTGGTTTCGCCCGTTGGTGCGAGTACTCGTAGCGCTGCCGCGTGGCGTCGTGAAAGGCTACTGACAGCATGAGCCGTGTAAGTCGCAAGGAAGACGCGTTCTTCCTCATGTTCCAGGAGTTCAGCAAGATGACCTCCGAGGCCTCCGAGCTCTTCCTGGAGATCGTCGAGAACTACGACAAGCTCTCGTACCGCATCCCTGAGATCAAGGAGTTCGAGACCAGGGGAGACGAGATGGTCAGCAAGATCATCACCACCCTGAACTCCTCGTTCATCACCCCGTTCGACCGCGAGGACATCAGCGCGCTCGCGCTCAAGATGGACGACATCGTCGACGGGCTCGAGAACGTCTCCGCCCGCTTCAAGCTCTACGACATCGACGAGATGCGCCCAGAGGCGATCGAGATGGCGAAGCTCATCCTCGAGGCGACGCTCGACCTCGACCACGCGTTCGCGAAGTTCCCGGACTTCAAGAAGGACGAGTCCCTCCTGAAGGAGACGAAGGCCGCCAACGACGCCGAGGACAGGGGAGACGTCGTCTATCGCGACGGGCTCGCGGCCATCTTCCGCTCCGACCTCCACACCGTGGACATCCTCAAGTGGAAGAGTCTGCTGGACAAGATGGAGAACACGCTGGACGCCTGCAAGAACGTGGCCAACGAGATTCAGAATGTCATCGTGAAAAATGGTTAGCGCCCTTCTCGTCTGCGTGCTCGGGGCCGCCTTGGTCTTCGAGTTCATCAACGGCTTCCACGACACCGCGAACGCCATCGCGACGACGGTGTACACCAAGGCGCTTCCCCTGCGCGTCGCCATCCTCATGTCCGCGACCATGAACTTCATCGGCGCGTTCATGAGCGAGAAGGTCGCCATGACCATCGCGGCGGGCATCGTGGACATCAAGCTCGAGCTCTACGTGATCCTCGCGGCGCTTCTGGGCGCCATCCTGTGGGACCTCTTCACGTGGTGGCGCTCCATCCCCAGCTCGTCCTCGCACGCGCTCATCGGCAGCCTCATCGGCGCGACGATCGTGTTCACGCACTCCGTGCGCCACGTCAAGTGGGAGGGCGTGCTCGACAAGGTCGTCATCCCGCTGTTCACGTCCCCGCTCATCGGCATGGCCCTGGGCTACGTGATCATGAAGCTCGTGTTCGAGCTGTTCGCCAACTGGCATCCCATGAAGGCCAACTGGCTGTTCCACAGGATGCAGATCCTCTCCGCGGCGTTCATGGCGTACAGCCACGGCAACAACGACGCGCAGAAGACCATGGGCATCATCACCTTGGCGCTCGTGACGGCCGGGCTCGCGGACCCCGCGGCCGGCATCCCCGTGTGGGTCAAGATAATGTGCGCGTGCACCATGGCCCTTGGCACCTCCATCGGCGGCGGCCGCATCATGCGCACCGTGGGCGACGGCGTGACGAAGCTGAACCCCGTCATCGGCTTCGTGGCCGAGACGTCCTCCGCCATCGCGATCGAGACCATGACCGCGCTCGGCGCGCCCGTCTCCACGACGCAGGTCATCACCACGTCCATCATGGGCGCCGGCTCCGCCCGCCGTCGCAGCTCCGTACGCTGGGGCGTCGCCCGCAAGATCATCGGCGCGTGGTTCGTGACGCTGCCCGTGACGATCCTCCTCGGCGGCTGCTGCGCGTACGTGATCGGCCTCGTCCTCGCGTAGCGCGCGGTCCCGCCATGGCGTGACGCCAGCGAGAAGGACGCGCGTCCCGTACGCCCGCACAACCAAAGACGAACGACCTTCTCGCCCCGCGCGCCTGCCGCCCGCGGGGCGATTTGTGCGTCCGGGCATTGGTAACGGCATGGAAACCGGTTGCAGATACTATGTTCCTGTTGGCTTGGCATCGATGGCGCGAAGCGCCGCAAGGGGTTGTTCATGAGCATACAGGAAGACGTCCTCACGATGTCGCGCGATCGGATCGCGTCGGCCCAGGTGGAGGGCATCCGCAAGACCGCGATCCACTGCTACGAGGACATTCCCTTCTATCACAGGAGCTTCGACGAGGCGGGGTTCGACCCGTATGCCATCCGCGACCTGGACGACCTCAGGCGCGCGCCGTTCGTGACGAAGCAGGACCTTCGCGACAACTACCCGTACGACATGGTGGGCGTGCCGAGGGGCGACGTGAAGGAGATCCACATGTCGTCCGGCACGACGGGCGTCGCCACGGTGGCGGCGTACACCGAGGCGGACCTCAGGGCGTGGGCCGAATGCTTTTCTCGCGCGTTCCGCTTTGCAGGGGTGGGGGCGGACGACGTGTGCCAGATCTGCTACGGCTACGGCCTGTTCACGGGCGGTCTGGGCGCGCACTACGGGTCGCTTCGCTCCGGTGCGACCGTCATCCCCATTAGCGCCGGCAACACGGAGCGCCAGATCCGCGTGCTGCGCGAGATGGGCACCACGGTGCTGGAGTGCACGCCCAGCTACGCCATGCACATCGCGGACACGGCGCTTGCCATGGGGATCGACCCTTCCAAGGAGTTCAGCCTGAAGGTGGGCATCCACGGCGCGGAGGCGTTCAGCGACAACTTCCGTCACGAGCTCGAGCGCAAGCTGGACTACAAGGTGCTGGACATCTACGGCCTGACGGAGACCGGTGGCCCCGGCCTTGCCGTTGAGTGCCTTGAGCAGGACGGCCTCCACATCGCGGAGGACCACTTCTATTGCGAGGTCATCGACCCCGCGACCGGCGAGGTGCTGCCGGACGGCGAGTGGGGCGAGCTCGTGGTGACGACGCTCGACCGCGAGGCGAGCCCCGTCGTGCGCTACCGCACGCGCGACATCACGCGGATCCTGCCGGGCGAGTGCCCGTGCGGCTGCACGCACCGCCGCATCGACCGCCTGCAGGGCCGCACGGATGACATGCTCATCATTCGCGGCGTAAACGTGTTCCCCAGCCAGATAGAGAACGTGATGAAGACGTTCGAGCAGGTATCCTCTTGGTACCAGATCGAGCTCACCACGAAGAACTACCTGGACGTCGCGACCCTGAAGGTCGAGGCTAACCCGGACTTCGACATCGACTCGACCGGCGCCATCGAGGAGCTGCAGCGCCAGATCCAGGGCGCTCTCAAGACGGCGCTGTCCGTTGGCATCCGCGTGCGCCTTGTGGAGCCCATGTCGATATCGCGCTCCGAGGGCAAGGCGAAGCGCATCGTGGACCTGAGGGGGGAGAACCTGAAATGATCGACCAGCTCACCGTCTTCCTGGAGAACTCCGAGGGCAGGCTCGCGAAGCTCTGCCGCGACATCGCGGCTGCGGGCATCGACATGAAGGCCCTCACCATAGCCGACACGCCGGAGTACGGCGTCGTGCGCATCGTGTGCGACGACGCGCCGCGCGCCCGTGACTATCTGGACGAGAAGAGCTATCGCGCCATGGTCACGAAGGTGGCCGCCATCGAGGTGCCCAACAGGCCCGGCGGCCTGGCAGAGCTGCTGGGCGTGCTGGACGACCTGGACATCCCCGTGGAGTACGGCTACTGCTTCAGCACGTCCGGCGACCGCGCCGTGGACATCCTGAAGATCCGCGTGCCGGCGGAGGCGTCGAAAGCCGTGTTCAAGCTGGAGGAGGCCGGCTTCAGGGTGCTGACGCAGGCCGAGCTGTAGGGACGGGGCCCGCCCCGCTGCGTGCGGCGCGCACGGGCGGCTACGAGTGGACGTAGACGGTGTCGCCGACCTTGACGAGGCCGTAGAGCTCGCGCGCTGCTCGCGGGGGAAGGTTCACGCAGCCGTGGCTTCCCGCATAGGAGTAGATTGATCCGCCGAAGGCGGAGCGCCAGCTGGCATCGTGCAGGCCCACTGCGTTTCCGACGAACGGCATCCAGTACGCGACGTGGCTCTTGTAGTCGGGCTCGCCGTCGCCGTCCTCGTCCGCGCCGACGAGCGTCTCGTTCGTGCGCTTCGCGTTGACCTTGAACGTTCCCGTGGGGGTGGCCCGCCCCTCGGACGTGTTGCCACTCACGAAGTACGAGCGCCAGATGACCGAGCCGTCCTCGTCGTAGAAGCGCGCGTACTGGGTGGAGAGGTTCAGGTCTATGTGGCGGCCGCGGCCCTCGTGGCCGGGCGTCTGCGCGGGACGGGTGGCGGTGACGGCGAGCGGAACTTCGAGGGAGCCGTCCTTCTCGCCCTGCGCGGCGTTGGCGACGGACGCCGCGAGCGAGGCGGCGTCGATGGCGTAGTCGTGCTCCTCGTCGGACTTCGCGACCTTCTTCGCGAGGGAGTCGCGCGCCCACTGGGCGATGGCGTCACGGTCGAGGCCCACGGAAAGGTCGTCGTCCACGCGCACCCAGGTGGCGACCGTCTTCTTGTCGAGCTTCGCGAGGGGCTTTCCTTCCTTCGTGAGCGTGATGGCATGGCCGGCGTACGCGTTCGCCGTGTCCACGGCCTTCAGAAGGCCGGCGTCCTTGCTCGTGAGCTGCGGGCGGAGAAGCGCGTCGCGTTTGAGGGAGACCTTGGTGTGGAGGCGCGCGACGCCCTTCTCGACCTGCGCCTTGACGACGTTGGCGTCGAGCGCCGTGCCGAGCGCCTCCTGCGTGACCTCGAACGTGGACGTCTTCTGGTTCAGGGCGCACCAGGCGTTCTTGGGCGGCGTGGCGCTCTGGTTGTGAGCCTGGACGGCGGCGTCGACCAGGGCGTCGAGCTTCTTCCTGTTGTAGGCGACGGTCTTGGACACCGTGATGTGCCTGGGGTGCGTGAGGTCGAGCGCCCACGAGGCGGCGTCGGTCTGGGCCTTCGCGTCGCGGGCGTAGTCTGCGGGGCTGACGTCCAGGTCGATGTCAGTGGCGCCGATGGCGAAGGTGAGGCCCTGGCCGGCGACGGTCGTCTTCCAGGAGGCGGCGCTCGTCGCGACCTGGCGAGCGAGCTCGGCCTCCGTCATGTTGGACACGTCCGCGCCGTTCACGGTGGTGCCGGGGACGAAGTGCGAGCCATAGTAGCTTGTGCCCGCGACCTGGCCCGCGACGAGGGCAGTCGCGATGCCGAGGGCAAGGAGGGGGATCGCCTTCCTGCGGCTCTTGGCTGGCTTGCCGGCCGTTGCGCCGGCTGCGGGATCGGTCTTGCGTGCGTGCTTTGCGGACGTGGGCTGGGCCAAGGCGACTCCTCGCGTGTATGGGTGCGATGGGGACGGGCGCGGCCGCCGGTCGGCGGTCGGCGCCGTGCAGATAGCTGGAAGAATTCTAGACGATGGGAGTGTTTTGCGCGCGCGGCGGGGGGGAGGACGTGCAGTGCGCGCGTGGCGAGGCGCCTCACTACCTGACAGGTGTGACTTCTGTCAGGTAGTGAGGGGTTCGTGCGTGGGAAAGGGACTCACTTTCTGACAGGTGTGGCTTCTGTCGGGTAGTGAGGCGAATTGCACATGTTAGGGAGGCTTTTTTCAGCCAAGAGGCACCACTATCTGACAGGTTCGGCTTCTGTCAGAAAGTGAGGGACTCGTACGCATCAAAAGGCACCACCTTCTGACAGGTGTGACATCTGTCAGAAGGTGGTGCGATTGGCTTGGCGCTGCGGGTGGCGCGGGGCGCTGCGGCCGGCGCCGCGCGCCGCGTGCGGGCCGGAGCTACTCGATGCTCGCGAACGCCTCGCGGATGACGTTGCAGGATGAGTGCATGGCGTCCCTCTCGTCCTGCGAGAGTTCGAGCGGGAGGATCTCCTGGATGCCGTTGCGTCCGAGGATGCATGGCACTCCCACCGAAACGTCCTTCTCGCCGTACTCGCCCTCGAGGTGGACGGAGAGCGGCGTCACGAGGCGCTCGTTGTGGAGGATGGATGCGATGAGCACGGCGACGACGGAACCGATGCCGAACTCCGTGGAGCCCTTGCCGGCGACGATGCGCCCGCCAGAGGTGTGGACGGTGTCCGTGAGCGTGGCGTAGTCGAGCTTGTCTGCGAGCTGCGGGTGGCTGCGCAGGTACTCCTCGATGCCGATGCCGCCGATGGAGACGTGCGTGCGTGGGATGAACGAGGAGTCGCCGTGCTCGCCCATGCAGAACGCCTCGACCTGGTCGCGGTCCACGTCCACGATGCTCGCGATGTGGCGCCTGAGGCGGACGGTGTCGAGCGACGTCCCGGTGCTGAACACCCTCGAGCGCGGCAGGTCGAGCTTGCGATAGAAGTACTCTGCCACGACGTCCGCGGGGTTGGACACGCAGATGAGGAAGCCGGAGAAACCGGACTTCGCGATGGGGTCGACGATGCTGCCCAGGATCGAGAACGTGCTCGCGAGCATCTGGAGGCGCGTCTCGCCGGGTCGACGGCTGCGGCCGGCTGTCATCACGATGAAGCTCGCGTCCGCGCAGTCGTCGTAGGTGCCCACGCGGATATGCACGTGGCGCCTGGTGGCTGTGAGCATGTCCTTCAGGTCTTCCACCTGTGCGTTTGCAGCGTCCTCGTTGATGTCCAGGAACACGATCTCGTCCGCGTACTGGCTGACCATGAGGTTCATGGCCACGTGGCTGCCCACGTTACCGGCTCCGATGATTACGACCTTGCGTGCTAGCTGCGTCATGGCTCCACCCCTCTTAAGGTTGCATTTTGTTTCTATTGTGAAGTTCGATGGAGGAGCTATGGGTGAGGACTTCAAATTTGCCGTTGGCGGATTGAGCCTGTTACCTCGCACGATAGTACTTGACACGCTCGATTGTGGGTGCCGATCTTCTCGGTTGCGCCACCCCCTGCATCAATGCCCGCGCATCATCTGCGCGCCTCACGCGGGCATGGCCGAATGTTGTATGATTTGTAAGACTAAGTTAACTATCGAAAGGCACATCATGTCAGGAATCGACATGTCAGATGGCAGATCTTCGACAACGCGCGCGGACGGCGAGGCCCTGCGCGAGGAGGGCACGCTCGCGTCCGTGGAGATCGGCCAGACCGTCACCATATCCGTCGTGGGAGGGGAGGGTGCGCTCCGCCAGCACTTCCTGGACATGGGCGTCATACCCGGCGCGCAGATCACGCTCGAGAAGTACGCGCCCATGGGCGATCCCATGGAGTTCAGCATCCATGGCTACCAGCTGACGCTGCGCATTGCGGATGCGCGCAAGATTCGCGTCACGACGGAGGCGTGCCCCGTGCCGGCCGGCGCCGCGCGCGGGCGCCACAGGAGCATTGGGCACCCGGGCCTTGGCGAGGACGGTCTGCCCGACAAGGTGGACGTGCGCACGAGCGACCACTCGCATCCGGTGCCTGAGGGAGAAGTGCTTCGCTTCGCGCTGGCGGGCAACCAGAACTGCGGCAAGACCACCCTGTTCAACCAGCTCACGGGCTCGAACCAGCACGTGGGCAACTTCCCCGGCGTCACGGTGGACCGCAAGAGCGGTGCCATCAAGGGACACCCCGACACGGACGTGACGGACCTGCCGGGCATCTACTCGCTCTCTCCGTACAGCCCGGAGGAGCTCGTGAGCCGCCAGTACATTCTGGAGGAGCAGCCAAACGCCATCATCAACATCGTGGACGCCACAAACATAGAGCGCAACCTGTACCTGACGATGCAGCTGATGGAGCTGGACAAGCCCATGGTGCTCGCGCTCAACATGATGGACGAGGTCCAGGGCAACGGCGGCACGATCGACGTGAACCTGATGGAGGACATGCTGGGCATCCCCGTGGTGCCGATATCGGCCGTCAAGGGCGAGGGCGTGGACGAGCTCGTGAGCCATGCCATACACGTGGCGCGCTACCAGGAGCTTCCCGGCCGGCAGGACTTCTGCGACCCCAGCGACCACGGCGGCGCTGTGCACCGCTGCCTGCACGCCATCATGCACCTGATAGAGGACCACGCGAAGCGCGCGAACATTCCCGTGCGCTTCGCCGCGTCGAAGCTGGTGGAGGGCGACGCCCACGTGACGGAGGCCCTCGCGCTAGAGAAGAACGAGCTCGACGCCGTGGAGCACATCGTGCACCAGATGGAGGAGGAGCGCGGCCTCGACCGCGCCGCCGCCATCGCGGACATGCGCTTCTCGTTCATCGAGAAGATCGTGTCCGCCGCGGTCGTGAAGCCGCATGCCTCGCGCGAGCAGGAGCGCAGCCGCAGGATCGACCGCGTCCTGACCGGCAAGTACACGGCCATCCCCATGTTCGTGCTCATCATGGGCGCCGTGTTCTTCCTCACGTTCAACGTCATCGGCCTCGCGCTGCAGAACCTCGTCGCGGCGGGCGTCGACGCGCTCACGGCCGCGGCGGATGCGGGCCTCACGGCGGCCGGCGTGAACCCGGTGCTGCACTCCCTCGTGATCGGTGGCATCTTCAACGCCGTCGGCACGGTGCTGCCCATCGCGCCGATCATCGTGACCATGTTCTTCTTCCTGTCGCTTCTGGAGGACACGGGCTACATGGCGCGCGTCGCGTTCTTCATGGACAAGCTGCTGCGCAAGATCGGCCTGTCCGGCCGCTCCATCGTGCCCATGCTCGTGGGCTTCGGCTGCACGGTGCCCGCCGTCATGTCCGCCCGCACGCTGCCGTCCGAGCGCGACCGCAAGCTCACCATCGCGCTCACGCCGTTCATGAGCTGCACCACCAAGCTCACGATCTACGGCTACTTCAGCGCTGCGTTCTTCCCGGGCAAGGGCGGCCTCGTGATGCTCTGCCTGTACCTCACGGGCATCGTCGTCGGCGTGCTCGTGGCGCTCGTCACGCACAAGACCGTCGACCGCGCCGAGGCCGTCCCGTTTGTGATGGAGCTTCCCAACTATCGCCTTCCCAGCGCGAAGTCCGTGCTCATGCTCATGTGGGAGAAGACCAAGGACTTCCTGCACCGGGCATTCACCGTGGTGTTCGCGGCCGCCGTCGTCGTGTGGTTCCTGCAGTACTTCACGCCGACCCTCGCGGTCGCCAAGGACGCGCGCGATTCGATCCTGGCGGCCATCGCGGCCTGGATCTCCCCGGTCTTCTCGCCCCTGGGCTTTGGCGACTGGCGCATCACCACGGCGCTGATCGCGGGCTTCATGGCAAAGGAGATCGTGGTCGCGACGCTTTCCGTCCTGTTTGGCTCCACGGCGCAGCTGCTCGCCACGCTCACGCCGCTCTCCGTCGTGTCGCTTTTGGTGTTCTGCCTGCTGTACACCCCGTGCGTCGCGGCGATCGCGGCCATCAGGCACGAGCTTGGCGGCCGCTGGGCGCTGGGCATCGTGGTGTTCCAGTGCGGCATCGCCTACCTCGTGGCGCTTCTGGTGCACGTGGTCGGCGCCCTGCTGGGCTTCGCGTAGGGGTAGACTGCCGTTCGCCAGAGGTGAAGGCGCATCCCGGTTTCCCATAGGATAGAATGTCGGAAAGTCAGAAATTCATACTCTTGGAGGCCGGGATGCTCACGACGCTTAAGGACAAAGGTCAGGTTACGATACCGAAGAAGCTAGTCAATCAGCTCGGCCTTGTCTCTGGTGACACTTTCGATGTCTACATCGAGGATGGGGAGATCCGCTTTGTCCCGGTAGTGATCTATCCCAAGAAGAAGATTGAAGAACTGGAGCGTCTTGCCAGTGAGGCAGAGGAGGGGCTATCCAGCGGGGACCTTCCAGTTTTTGAAGATGCGGATGATGCGATTGCAGATTTGCATCGGGCCGGCTGATGCCATATAAGCTCGTGCTTGCGCCTTCGTTTAAGAAGGCGTATGCGAAGCTTGGGAAGAAGGAGCGGGCGCAGGTCGAAAACAAGATTCGGCAGCTTGCTATTGATCCGTGGCACCCTTCCTTGCGCGTCAAGCATATACGCGCTTCACATGAGTTTGAGTGCAGCGTGAACATGGACGTGAGAATAGCGTTTAAGTTCGAGGAGAGTCATCTCATCCTGTTGTTGGACGTGGGTCATCATGACGCATTGCTCCGTCGGCGTACAAGAAGATAGAAAGCTTTGCTAACTGATTTGTAGGGAGTTGCAGCGCATGGCAAGCCTGGCAGACATGCTGTCCCAGCACCAGGAAGACCAGCTGATCCTGGTCGACCTCATGGACCGTCCCCAGGGCAGCATGGGAAAGCTCGCGTGCCACCAGCAGGCGCGCCTGCACAGGGCGTTCTCGCTCTTCCTGTATCGGGGGAGCGCTGGCACGCTCCAGCTCCTGCTGCAGCGTCGTGCCCAGGGCAAGTACCATTCCGGCGGGCTTCTGGCCAACTCCGTCTGCTCGCACCCGCGGGTGGGGGAGGCGCTTGCGGATGCCGTTCCGCGCAGGCTCACGCAGGAGCTGGGCGTGCCCGCGGCCGTGGCGGCAAGCCTAGGGTACGACGAGGTGGGGTCGTTCGTGTACCGAAGCTCCTACGGCAACGGCCTTACGGAGTTCGAGTACGACCACGTCTTCGTGGCGCCGTATGACGGTCCCCTCATGCCCGACCCCAGCGAGGTCGAGGCGACTGCCTGGGTCGATGCGGATGAGGCGCTCGCGGACCTGCAGGCGCATCCCTCGCGCTACGCAAGCTGGTTTCTGACGGCCGCCCCCATGGCGTGCGCCTGGCTAGCGGCCCACGCCCATCCATAGGGCCCGCGTCACCCCCGGTCACAGGCTTACGCGCGCGACCTCCGTGTACACGAGCGCGCCGCCGTCCGGATGGTGGCTCCACATCAGCGACATCGCACCGACGCGCATCTTCGTGACCCACGGCCGCCCGGCTCTCAGGCTACGTGCCGCAAGCTGCTCGTTCGCCTGGGCGAGAAACGCGTCCATTCCGGCCTCGCGCTCCTCCTTGCGCAGACGGCAGCCGCGCGCCAGCGTCACGTGCGGAACGAACGTGGGGAGCGGCTCCGTGATCGCGCCGCATTCCAGCAGCCGCATGCCAAGGGTCGCCCTCAGTTCCGCGAGCCGTCGCGTTCCGTCCCGCGACCCCTCATGCTCCCGTCCTTCCGCGCCATCCTCGCGAAGGCCCTGCCACAGAATCGACCCGCGACGCTTCTGGAAGCATCCCACAGGCCCCAGCTCGACGGCGAACACTCCCGTCCGGGCATCCTCGGCCGCCCGCCGCATCGCCTGGAGCGCACGCTTCTCGCGCTCGCGGTCGAGCTCCCCAAGGAAGGCGAGCGTCAGGTGGAGGTTCCCGCGCGACGTCGCCCGCGCGTGGTCGAGGTGGGGGAGCACCATCTGCTGCACGCCCACGAGTTCGTCGCGCACGCCCTCGTCCGGCAGCAACGCCACGAAGAGCCTCCTGCGCGGCGCTGCGTCCTCGCTCGAGCCCCGCGCGGCCTCGCTTGCCTGCGTCCCGTCGTCCACGGTGCACCCCCTTCCCGTCGCACGGCCTCGGTCTGCCGATCTCCCCGCGCCAAGCGATGCCGCCTCGACTGCCCGGATTGGATATGCGTCAACCAAGGGTAGCGGAGTGGCAATCTGTGCTTAACACGTGGAAATCGCTTACGCAATCCCGTAAGACCACTATAACGTTTGCAGAGAAAAACGCATCATTCGCGTTTGTATCCGCTTTTCCCGATATTGTCGGGCGTATAAGAACGATGGCTTTGATTTCACCATTGAAAAGCGACGCCGGCCGGACGCCAGCGCCCCACGGGAGGCAGGCGATATCGTTGGCAACACCAGACATCGTGTTCGCAAGGATTGACAACCGGCTCGTGCACGGACAGGTCGGCGCGGCTTGGGTAGGGTCCATTCCCAACTGCAACCTCATTGTCGTCGCGAACGACGACGCCGCTGCAGACCCCATACAGCAGTCGCTCATGAAGCTCACGGCGGACTCCGCGCGCGTGGGAATCAGGTTCTTCACCATCCAGAAGACGATCGACGTGATCGGCAAGGCCAGCGCCCGCCAGCACATCTTCATCGTCGCAAAGACCCCGGCGGACATGCGAAAGCTCGTGGAGGGTGGCGTCCCCATAAAGGAGGTCAACATCGGCAACATGCATGCCTCAGGGGACAAGCACGTCTTCCACGACCAGCACGTCTACGTGGACGACCAGGACCTCGCCGACCTCAAGGCCATACAGGACCACGGCACCAAGGTCTACATCCAGCTCTTGCCCACGGGACGCAAGGTCGAGGACCTCGGTCTCTAGACAGTCGGGCGGGCATCAAGCCCACACAACCTCATAGCACGCAAGAGCATCCATCGTTTGTTGGCGCCCTTCTCCCTTGGGGAGAAGAGCTTGACATAGGGAGGAAGCATGCAACTTACCCTTGTGCAAGGCCTTCTGCTGTTCATAGTTGGCACCATATGCCAATTCGATCAGCAGACCGAGGCGTTCTACTGGTTCAGGCCCATGGTCGCCGCGTTCTTCACCGGCATCATCCTGGGCAACGTGGAGCTGGGGGTCACGTGCGGCGCCGTCACCGAGCTCGCATACCTCGGCATGACGAACGTCGGCGGGACCGTGCCTCCCGACCCGCTGTTCGCCGGCATCATGACCGTCGTTCTCGCCTACACCACCGGTCAGAGTGCCGAGACGGCGCTCGGGCTCTCGTATCCCTTCGCGCTCCTCGCGCAGGGCATCGGCATCCTCTTCAAGACGGTCTACTCCTTCGTCCCCCACAAGCTCGACAAGTACGCGGCCGAGGCTGACGTGAGGCACTTCAACAGCCTCGTCTGGGGCGTCACCATCTTCGAGGCGGTTTTCTGCGGCTTCGTAATCTTCCTGTGCTCCTATGCGCTGCAGGCGCCCATCCAGGCGTTCGTGAACTCGTTCCCGACCTGGGTCACGCACGGCCTCGAGGTCGCGGGAGGCATCCTTCCCGCCGTCGGCCTCGCCATGCTGCTGCTCACCACGCTGAAGCCCGAGACCTACCCGTACCTCTTCATCGGCTTCGTCATGGCCACGTTCCTCAAGATGCCCAACGTGCTGCCCGTCGCCATCATCGGCGCGTCCCTCGCCGCGATCGACTACATGTACCAGAAGCGCTTTGACGAGCAGAATGCTGAGGCAATCGACGACGGAGGCGACTCTGATGGCATCTAATCCCACCAACAAGAAGGGCGAGCCCCTTCAGAAGCTCAGCAAGTCCGATATCACGAGGCTCGGCATCAACTCGCTCACCGAGCAGATCGCGTTCTCGTTCGAGCGCATGCAGGCGCCCGGCTGGACCATGAACATGATCCCGGGCTTCAAGAAGATCTACGGCGACTCGAAAGAGGACCTCAAGGAGTTCATGACCTACAACATGGAGTTCATGAACACCGAGCCGCACATGGCGACGCTGCTCCAGGGCATGGTCCTCGCGATGGAGGAGAAGGGCGCGGACCGCAAGCTCATCCAGGGCGTCCGCAACGGCCTCTTCGGACCCATGGCCGGCATCGGTGACTCCATCTTCTGGTTCACCGTGCTGCCCATCACGGCCGGCATCGCCTGCTCGCTCGCAAAGTCCGGCTCCATCCTGGGACCGCTCGTCTTCATCGGCATATACCTCGTCGTCGGCTTCTCGCGCATCTGGTTCGCACATCTCGGCTACAGCCTCGGCTCGAAGGCGGTCGAGAAGGTCGGCACGGCCACGAGGTACCTCACCGGCGCCGCGGGAATCCTCGGCACCACGGTCATCGGTGCGCTCATACCCAGCTACGTCTCCATAGCGTTCCAGAAGAAGCTCGTCTTCGGCGTCGGCTCCACCACGGTGCAGTCGGTGTTCGACCAGCTCCTTCCCAACGTCCTGCCCCTTGCCGTCGTGTTCCTCATCTACTGGCTCTTCAAGAAGAAGCACGTCAACACCATCGCCGTCATAGGCTGCGTCATCCTGTTCGGCCTTCTGATGTCGCTTCTCAACTGGATGTAGCAACTGCGGAGAAACTGCAGGTCATAGGCAACGTCTGATGTGGCGGGGCCCCGTGCGCGGGGTCCCGCCCACGGTTCGGGGACGGCCCTGAGGCCGCCACCCCGCATGGGAGGGTCATATGGTCGGAATCATCGTCACGGGTCACGGCAACTTCGCCTCGGGAATCACGTCCGCGCTCGAGCTCATCGCCGGTCCCCAGGACGCCTACGCGGCACTGGACTTCACCTCGCTCTCTGGCACGGAGGAGCTCGAGAAGGGCATGGCCTCGGCTTTGGAATCGCTTCGCTCGAGGGAGGATGTCGACGGGGTGCTCGTCCTCTGCGACCTCGTGGGAGGCACGCCGTTCAAGACGGCGGCGACGCTCGGGATCCCCCTGGGCGACGTGCGCGTCGTCGCGGGCGTGAACCTGGGCGGCCTCGTCGAGTGCGCGACGCAGCGCGACGCCGTGTCCGGCCTCGACGAGCTTGCCCAGCTCGCGAAGGACTCCATGAAGTCGTCCGTCGTGGAGTTCGAGCTCGCGCAGCCCGCCGGGGAGGACGAGGACTTCTCGGACGGCATCTAGGCGTACGAACCGAAATGCAAGAGAGGGCCCGCAGGCAGTCCCATCCGGGACTGCCTGCGGGCCTTAGTCCTTAGTCGTGCAGCTACCCTCATTCCCCTCGGAAGGGGCATGTCTACAGCAGGGGCATGACGTCCCCGATCTTCTCGGTCTTGCTCGGTGCACAGCGCTTGTAGTCCCTCATCAGAGGGAAGTCGTCCCACCTGCCGAGGGCGTCCGTCGCGTGGTGGGCGATTATCTGGAAGAACGGCAGCAGGTAGAGCGGGGAGAGCGTCGGCTCCGCGACCTCGCCTACGCTAGCTGCGAACGCGTGGTCGTCCTTCTCGCCCGCGTCGCCGCACGTCACGAGGAACGCGTGGTCCGTGACGCACCGGCAGGCGTCGTACAGCTCGTGCGCGCGCTTGGAGCCAAGGTTCATGTCGTCCACCACGAAGACGGTGCGGCTGGGGTTAAGCTGCAGGTTCGGGCCGTGGTTGAACTCCTCGGCCTCGAAGGCGAACGAGGGGACCTTCATGGTCTCGCCAAACTTCAGGGCTCCCTCGCAGGCGATGCCGTACGCCTGATCGAAGCCGATGACGTAGCTCGTCTCGATGGAGAGCATGTCCTTCAGATGCGCGGAGAAGAACTCCTCCGTCGCTTCCTGGACCGCCCTATGGCGTTCGGGAACGAGCTCGAGCTCGCTCACGACATTGCCATATCCCTCGTCGGAGAGCCGTCCCGTGTCGTGGGAGGCCTCGAGCGAGAAGAGCATGAGGAACAGGGCGAGCGTCGTCACGCCCTTGGTTACGTAGCCCACGTACTCGACGCCCACGCCATAGTCCACGACGAGGTCCGCATGGTCACGGAAGTCGGAGTCGAGGTTGCCCGTGATGCCGATGGCCCTCCTGCCCGCGGAGCGCAGCCTGTCGAGCGCGGCCAGGGAGTTCGTTGAGCAGCCGGACTGCGACACTACGAAGCAGAGCGTGTCGTCCCCGGGAAGGAAGTCGGAGGTCAGAAACGCGCCGGGCGTCGTGACCACTACCGGGATTCCCAGGTACTTCCGCATGAACGGCGCGGCGCACCTGCTTGCGTTCGCACTCGAGCCGCAGGCGATCACAAGCACGGAACCGTAGCCTCCCCGCTCGAGCTCGTCCACCAGCGGCGCCACGAGCTCCTTCCTACGACCGACGTTCTTCTCGACCTGTCCGGGAGTCTCCCGCACGTAGGTCATCATCGTGACGTTCTCGATGTCCTTCTCCATTCCGTCTCCTCTCCCGTTCGCCGCGCTGCATGCGCGGCGCAAGACGATGCCAATTGCCTTTCGCGTCGCGTCCCGTCCCGTCTAGGGAGCGCTACCCGCGCTCGACCAGGCCCCTCAGCAGCTGCCAGATGCCAAAGAGCGCCACCGCGGCGGCCGCGACGTAGTTCACCATGAGGGTGGGGCCCGCAAAGCCCTGCGCCTGCGCGTTCGCGACCATGAGGCAGCCGCAGGCGATGCCGCCAAGCCCGTACACCAGCCCCTGCGCAAGGCTCATGCGCCTGCGGGGGAGCGTGGCGCCGTCGTCGGGCGCAAGCTCCAGGCTTGTCAGGAAGCGGTAATAGAAGAGGTAGCTCATCACCAGGATGATCGCGGACGGTATGGCCACCAGGGCGACGTAGCTCTTCGTGAGGACCCACGCGAGCGCGCCCGCCGCCACGCCAAGCACAAAGCGCGAACGGTACATCGTGCACGTTCGCTGTTGCGCGTCGTTCACATAGAAGCTGCGCTTGAGCCACGCGTTCCTGTAGATGGTCCTTCCGTCCTCGGACACGCCGTACGTGGCCGCCTTGCTCATCCCAATTGCCTCCCCCCGTGCCGCCTTGGCACCATCTTTATATGACGTTACAGTACCATTGTGTGCCACGCACGTCGCTTACGCGTAAGCCTTTTGCCACGGGTGCGCATATTTTCGCAAGCGGGAAACAATTTCCGGGCGGCATGCGGGCGCCGTTGTCCCCCAATCGTGCGACTATGGGTTATTCCATGCACGATATGCATGCGTTATCAACATTTTTCAGACTGCCATGTGCCGAACAAACACCTACGTTTACCTAGAAACGAAATAAAATAGAAACATAAGATTAGGTAGCAAAGTACCCTGTGTTGCGTCAATAGCGGCGAGAAGTGCTGCATGCGTAGGCCGCACTTCTCGCATGGGCGCAATCCAAGAGGGAGGAAGCATGGTTTCCATTCGCAAGGCAGGCGGCGCGATTGTCGCGGGCCTCATGCTCACTGTGAGCCTGGGACAGGTCGTGGCACCCACGACGGCGATGGCAGAGACGTCCGCGCAGTCGCAGTCGGCCAGCCAGTCCACGGCCAAGGCCACGCTCGAGCGCACGGACGCCGCGTACGACGGCAGCTCCACGCCGATGATCTCCATGATCGAGGGCCGCGAGTTCAGGCTCACCGCGCCCGTGGAGGGCAAGAGCGTGGACGAGCTCGAGTCCCTCATCAAGGAGGGCAAGGTCACGCTGACACTCAGCCGCACGAAGGGGCAGTTCAGCAAGAAGACCTATCCCAAGCAGTGGCTTGGCGGCAAGCTGGGCGACTGGAAGACCGTCGCGACGCAGGACGGCGCCGCCGAGGGCGGAAACGGCAACACCGCGGACGAGAAGGTCCTGAAGTCGCGCGACTTCTTCTATGACGTGAGGCTAACCGCCAAGGAGTTCGACGGCACGCCATCTGTCGTGGCGTCGTTCAAGAACCGCGAACTCTACGAGGGAATCGACGGCATCGACGTGCGCTCGCGCGAGTTCGTGCGCTCTTCCATGTACGACTACGTGGGAACGTACAACCTCGCATGCGACGTGGATGGCAAGAAGGTCGCGTCCACCAAGGTCGACCTCAAGCCGTACGACGTGTTTGCCACGCAGAAGGACATCGACGCCCAGCTGCCCGAGCTCGCGAGGCAGGCCAAGGCAAACGGCCTCTATGCCGAGGTCCGCACGTTTGGCACGTCTGCGCAGGGCCGTCCCATGCGCGCGCTGTTCGTGGCGAAGCAGAAGTCCGACCTCGACGACTACCAGGCCCTCAAGGAGCGCATGGAGAAGGACCCGGCATCCGTGCAGGCGGACCTTGCGGCAGGGAAGCTCAAGTACAAGGTGCCCGTCGTCTACAGCAACGTGCACGCCGACGAGATCGTGGCCGTCGACGCCGTGATGGAGTTCGCCCGCGACCTCGCGGCGAACAAGCCCATCGAGTACCGCCGCGCCACCGGTCTCACCAGCGAGGGCAAGGCGGAGCTGAAGACCGAGATGGACCACGACCGCACCGTGTGGAGCGACCTGGTGAAGGACGACGTCACGGGCATCGGCTACATCCGCGGTGACGGCGGCAAGGGACACGGCACCAACTACGACGGCCCCAAAACGGACAACGCGTCCTCCGACCTGAGCGAGGAGGAGTTCGCAAGGTACTACGACTCCGACACGCAGACGTTCGACCCGGCGAAGTCGCTGGACGACGTGTTCTACATCCTCGTCCCGAGCGAGAACGTGGACGCCCGCGCCGTGAACGTCCGCACCAACGGCAACGGCTTCGACCTCAACCGCGACAACACGTACCAGACCCAGCCCGAGACCCAGGCCATGAGCGGGCTCATCACGCAGTGGGACCCGATATCGCTCCACGAGGTCCATGGCTACTACCAGCAGTTCCAGGTGGAGCCCTGCTCGCCCACGCACGACCCCAACAACGAGTACGACCTGTTCATAGACACGGCGCTCGCGCAGGGCGAGGCGTTCATGGGCACTGCCATCGCAAACAACCCCACCATCAACTCCGTCCAGATGCCCATGCGCGACTACCTCAAGCTGCAGGACGACGGCACGCGCTTCTGGGAGGCGCCGTTCGACGACATGTCCACCAGCTACACGCCGCAGTACGCCATGATGCACGGCACGAACGCATACACGGTCGAGGCGCCGTACGGCACGGCCGACGCCGTGGAGGCGCTGCGCTATGGCTTCGTTGGCAACGCGGACTTCGTCGTCCAGAACAAGGACCGCATGTTCAACAACCAGCTCGAGCGCTTCCGCCGCGGCGTCCAGAACATAGACGCGGACTCCATCCGCCCGTACTACGTGAACCAGAGAGACGAGAAGGGCGCGGAGGCCGACACGTTCCGTCCCCGTGACGCCAAGGACAGCTTCGGCAGGACGAACGGCAACTTCTTCCCGGAGTACTACGTCATCCCCATGGACGCAGACCAGCAGAACAACCGCTCCGCGGCGGCCGAGACCGTCGACTTCCTCATCCACAACGGCGTCCAGGTGAGGGAGACCACCAAGGACGTGAAGGTGGGCGACAAGACGTACCCGGCCGGCACCATGGTGGTGGACATGCACCAGGCGAAGCGCAACATGGCCAACTGCGCCCTGTACCCCAACCTCGTGATCGACGACTGGACCCAGTACTCGCTCTACAGCGAGCCCGTCACGAACTTCTCGGAGTTCCGTGGGTTCGACATGGACACCGTCCGCACCGCCGGGGCGTTTGCGGCGGACGCGCTGAAGGACGTGAGGAAGGCACCTGCGCAGAAGAGCGACGTTTCGGGCAAGGGCGAGTACGCCGTGATCGACAACAACGGGCTCGACGCCGTGAGGGCCGTGAACGACCTGCTGGAGGACGGCAAGTCCGTCGGGCTCGTGAGCGAGGGCAAGGACGAGGGCGACTACGTGGTGGCCGCGGCCGACCTCGAGGGTGCCACAAGGGACCACGTGCTGGACGTGAAGAAGGTGAACTCCGCGCCCAAGGCGCAGCGCATCAGCGGCAAGATCAAGGCGTACGTGCCAAAGGCGTACGAGAAGTTCCAGAAGGACGCGGCGGGCAACAAGGTCGGCATGGCCGACTACGAGAACCGCGCGAACACCAACGGCAACTGGGACGACTTCGCGCTCGCGAAGCAGATGGGCTTCGAGCTCACGGACGACCTGGACGAGGCGACCATCATCGTGGGCAGCCAGTACCCGGTGAACGCGAAGGCCGTGGCCGCGAAGGTGAAGTCCGGCACGCCGTACGTTGCCTACACGGCCGACGCGCTGCAGTTCGTGAAGGACTACAAGCTTGCGGGCAACATCTCGTTCACGCCGAGCGACGGCGACTGGCTGGGCTACGACGCCCTTGGCACCGTCGAGTTCCCGAAGGACGACATCATCACCGCGACGTACAAGAACGAGGGCGACCACCTCATGTACGGCTACGGCGGCGGCTACATCAAGAAAGCGCCAAAGGGCTCGAAGATCCTGGTCAAGACCACGGACGACCCCCTGGTGGAAGGCTTCATGCCCAGCGACTACATAAAGGAGTACCAGGGCAAGATCCAGGCCGTCGACTACCAGAGGGACGGGCGCAGCATCGCGCTCTTCGCGAACACGCTCACCAACAAGGCGCACCAGCAGGACGACTACCGCTACCTCACGGCGGCCGTCTACTCTAAGCAGCTTGACGGCGACTTCGCCGCATCCGGCGCGCGGCAGGGCGCGAGCCCCGCGGCCGTCGTCGTGGGAGTGCTCGTCGTCGCGGGCGTCGCGTACCTCGTGGTGCGCAGCCGCAGGCAGAAGGGCGACGCAGGCGAGAAGAGCCAGGACTAGCCTCGCCCGAGTCTAGCCTGGGGCCAGATTCGGGCTTGCCCCAGCAACAGGCCAAAGAGAGGCCCGGGTCCCGCGTGACGTTGCGCGTGGGACCCGGGCTCTTCTCGCCTGAGGGCGGGCAGTATGACTGCCGCGTCGCACCTGCGTCGTCGTGGTGCAGGGCGCCTAGCCGTGG
Source organism: Parafannyhessea sp. LCP19S3_B1 (assembly GCF_052121955.1). Lineage (NCBI taxonomy): Bacteria > Bacillati > Actinomycetota > Coriobacteriia > Coriobacteriales > Atopobiaceae > Parafannyhessea > Parafannyhessea sp. LCP19S3_B1. The sequence continues at coordinate 34,932 of NZ_JBQKDH010000015.1, forward strand.
TAGTAGGTGCCGCGCTCGAACTTGGGCTCGCAGCACACGTTGATGCCAAGCTTCTTGTACACGGCCTCGTCGGTGCGCGAGATGATGACCGAGAAGTACGCCGTGCAGCCCCTGAGCGCGCTCGTGGCCGCAATCACCTGCTCTGCCAGCGGGTTCGTTGCGGAGCTGATGGAAAGCGCTATGAGCGTCTCGTCCGAGTGCAGGCGGTGGTTGCGGCTGTGCAGGTGCTCGGTCTTCAGGCGGCCAATGGGGACCAGGGCCTCGTCCGAGACTACGAAGACCTCGTCCGGCACGCCGGCCACTCGTTTGAGCGCGTTCAGCAGAAGCGAGGATGCCGCGCCCAGGAGCCGGGACGTCTTGCCGGTGATGACAGATCCGTCGGGCAGCACCATCGCGCCGGCGGGGAGCCCGGTGACCTCCTCCTTCACGAGTGCCGCCGCGTGCGCGGGGTTGTAGTTCTCGTCCACGCCGACCTCCTTCATGAGAAGGGCGATGCGTGCGAGCTCTGCCTCGCCCTGCCCCGTGCGCTCCAGGCGCTCGGCCTCCCAGAAGTAGCGGCGCACGATTTCGTTTCGCGCCGCCTCCTGGCACACGCCGTCGTCGCAGATGCAGTTGCCCACCATGTTGACGCCCATGTCGGTGGGGGATAGGTACGGGCTCTTGCCCATGATCTTCTCCATGATCGCCTTGAGCACGGGAAAGGTCTCGACGTCGCGGTTGTAGTTCACGGTAACCTTGCCGTAGGCGTCCAGGTGGTACGGGTCGATGATGTTGCTGTCGTCCAGGTCCGCGGTCGCGGCCTCGTACGCCACGTTCACGGGGTGCTTCAGGGGCAGGTTCCACACGGGGAACGTCTCGAACTTGGCGTAGCCGGCGTCGATGCCGCGCTCGTGCTCGTTGTACAGCTGCGAGAGACACACGGCGAGCTTGCCGGAGCCGGGGCCGGGCGCCGTGACCACCACGAGGGGCTTGGTGGTCTTGACGTACTCGTTCTTGCCGAAGCCGTCGCCGGACACGATGAGGTTCACGTTCGTGGGGTAGCCCGCGATGGGGTAGTGGCGGTACACCGAGACGCCCATCTGCTCCAGGCGCGCCTGGTAGGCCTCGGCTTTCGGCTGCCCGGAGAAGCGCGTGATCACGACGCCGCCGATGGCGAGGCCCATGCCGCGGAACACGTCCATCAGGCGCAGGACGTCGTCGCCGTAGCTGATGCCGATGTCGCTCCGGCGCTTGCCCTGCTCGATATCGTTCGCGTTCAGGGCGAACACGACCTCCGCGTCGTCTGCCAGCTGCCTGAGCATGCGCGCCTTCGAATCTGGCTCGAAGCCCGGGAGAACGCGGCTCGCATGGTAGTCGTCGAACAACTTGCCGCCGAACTCCAGGTAGAGCTTGCCGCCGAACTGCGCGATGCGCTCGCGTATGCGCGCTGCCTGCGTGTCGATGTACTTCTGGTTGTCAAAGCCCGTCTGCATGGGTGCGTCCTTCGTCTTGGGGTGCGCCTGGTGCGCCGAGTGTGATGCGGTCGCCACTAGCCTACACCATGGGCGGGTGGGTCACGGTTACGTTACAAGGGGCTGCACCGGACACCTACGGACGTCAGTGCCCGCACGTACGTACATCTGTGCCGTTTGCGGACGAAGTTGTGCCGCTCACGCAAAGGACCACCTATCTGTGTACATTTGCCTGAGGTTGGGTAATACTTGCAGTGAAAAGAAAAAGCCGCGCGGAAACCTATCGGCGGCCGGACAGGGAGGTGATGCCAGTGAACAGTGAAGAGTGTTTTACCGGGTCCTTCGCGAACGGCATCGCGCGTCCCGTCTTAGCCTAGCGGCCGGCAGTATCGGCCAACGTCAGCGGATCGGATTCGCAAAGTCCTAACAGAGACAGACGGCAGAACCGGCCGTTCGCGAAAGTGACCAGAACGCCACCCGATGAGGCGTTGCGAGTCACCGCACGTTCCCTAGTACGAAGGCATTGCCCAGCAGGGCGTGCCCGAGCCAAGGGGGAGAGTCCAAAGTACCAGCAAGAGTAGTTACCCCTCGGGAGGACGGCCGAAAGGCCGTCCTCCTTTTTACGTCAGGCGGTGCCCGTGCCCTCGTTCGCCTGTGCATGGGCACATGGATTCAGCTATCTGTTCACCACATGGGTGGTCATTCGAATATTGATAGAACTGCCCGATGATGGTAACGTTTTGACCCTTGTGGGGCGTTCTGCCTGCGGAAAAGTTCGTACCGCTCGGGCAGTTAGTCGTACCGCTCGGTATAATTATGCGTCATTATGGTAGGGAAGTTCGACTTCACTCTGCAGGACGAATTTTCCATGCGATAGATGACATGAGAGAAGCTGCGAGGCTATGGACATCGATACGAACGAGAGGCCCGAGATCACCTATCGGCCTTTCACCGAGGCGGACTTCGATGCGGTCGCAAAGGTCTGCGCTCGCACATGGGCGTCCGACGTCGAGGGCGTGTACGACCGCATAACGTTCGGAAGGGTACTGACGGCGGGCTCGCTCAAGCGCTCGCAGTTCTCGTTCGTGGCACAGCAGGGCATCAAGGTCGTAGGGGCCTGCTTCGGAGGCTTCACGACAGATGGCGCCATCATCGTGAACGAGCACTGGGAGCAGCGCTTCAAGGAGCTCATGGTGCCCGCGCGCAAGCGTGCCAAGATCGGCGGTCCGTCCGTGGAGGAGCTGCTGTTTAGCCGCCTGCGCATGTACACCACGGCGGACGTGTTCATTTCCCGCGGGTACAGCAACGCGGACGCGGAGCTGAACCTCTGCGTCGTGGACCCCGCCGCGCGCAACCAGGGCATAGGCTCGGCTATGCTGGAGGAGGCGGTCATGCGCTTCTGCGAGCACGGCGCCCGCGGGTTCTTCACGATGCTCACGAAGAACTCCGACTGCCAGTTCTCTGAGCGTGCGGGCCTGAAGCTCATCCAAGAGAAGCGTGGCGTGTACGGGGACCCGAACGCGGGCGTGATTTACCTGTACGGCAGGCGCCTGTAGCCACGGGCCGCGAACGCCGTCGCCGCGCCCTTCTCGCCCGCGGTGGTATGCTGTCTCGGCACACAGGCCGCGCGAAGCGGCAGGCCAAGACACTACCCAGACGGTGATAGAACATGATGCACATAGCCCACGCCATCCTGCACGCCTTCGACTTCGAGTCGGGCAGCACGTCCTTCTCGCAGCGCGAGCTTGACCTGGACGCGCGCGCCGTGAAGTCGTACGTGCAGCGCCACATGCGCAAGATCAGCTCCAGTGCAGAGAACAGGCACGGCGAGTTTTCCGCGGAGAGCGGGTTTGCGGACGCGCTGCGCGGCTATGCGCAGGGGCAGATTGGCTTCACGGAGATTTCCCAGCAGGTTGCGCAGTACCTGTGGGAGGAGCTCAGGCGCTGCGACGACTTGGAGGAGTGCGACCTTCTGGTGTGCGACTTCACGGACACGCAGGACATGAAGGCGCGAGCGGATGCGGCCGGCGACGGCGAGGCGGCGCAGGCGTTTGCCGAGGCGGCCGAGCAGGCGGACGTGGAGGACCTGAGCCGGCGCTACTTCGCGGCGGTGCTGCTGCCCAGGAAGCAGGCGTTCATCCACGACCTTGGCGCGGACGCGACGGGCGCGCCGCAAAACCAGATCCTGCGGCAGGACTCCACGCTGCCGAGTCCCACGCAGAAGGTGGAGAGCTACGTGCTGGTTGACCTGGGCGACTTCTCGATCGACTTCCACGACAAGGTGCGCACCGTGGGCACACAGGAGCGCCAGATCATTCCCGAGGGGCTGCTGCAGTGCTCCGTTCAGGCCTCGAGCCGCGAGGTGGTGGAGGCGGTCGAGAAGATCGTGGCGGACGTGGCCGAGGAGGCCGGCGTGAACGTGACGGAGGCCGTGGCCCACGCGAAGGCGGTGGTGCAGTCGAGCGCGGAGGTGGACGAGGCGTTTGCCCCCGAGGAGGTGGGTCGGCGCGTGTTCGAGGACGAGCCGGAGCTCCAGGAGCGCTACGAGCGCGTGACGCGCGAGAAGGAGCTGCCGGAGGAGGTGCCCGTAAAGCGCGGCGTCGCGAACCGGCTGGCGAAGAACCACAAGATAAAGACCGACACCGGCATAGAGATCACGTTTCCCTCTCAGTACGCCGCGGACTCTAACTACATCGAGTTCACGACGGACTCGGAGGGATTCGTGTCCATCCTCATCAAGAACGTGGGGAAGATAGAGAACAAGTAGCCGCCGCGCAGGGCGGGGCGGTGCCGGGGCGCCCGGCATGGCGAGAGCGGGAGGAACCATGATCGACCTGTTGGTGCTGGTGAGGCATGGCAAGGCGGAGCCGAAGGGGCCCGAGGGCGACCTGGCCCGCGAGCTGACGCCGGACGGCGTGGCTGCGCTGGAGGAGGCCTACCCTCGCATTTTTGCGACGCTCGAGCCGGTCGGCGAGCTGGAGCTGTGGTCGAGCCCGGCGGCGCGTGCGGAGCGCACGGCAGAGGTGGCGGCGGACGCGCTGGGCGTGGACCCCATGGACATCGTGGTGCACGACAGCCTGTACGAGCAGGACGAGGACGGCTTTGTGAGCGAGCTTTCGTGCGTGGACGGCGGCACGGTGGTGGCTGTGGGACACGTGCCGTTCATGCGGAACATGGTGAAGCGCCTGTGCGGCGAGGACGTGCCGTTTGGCAAGGGCACCGTCGCCGCGATCGACTTCCCGACGGGAAGGCTGGCCGCGGGCCAGGCGCGCCTGCTGTGGCTGCGGGAGGCCTAGGCGCGGGCCTGGCTGCAAAGCCCGCTGCCGCGGCAGTGGCTTTGCATCTGGCGGCGGGCTGGGCCACTGCCGCTAGGCCCTTGGCGTTTTGGCATCCGGCGCGCCGAGGGCCTCGTTCATGGAGCCGGAGCGGAAGCCCGCGAGGTCGCAGCTGACGTACAGGAAGCCCAGCTCGCGCAGGCGCGTCGCGACTTGCGTTCGCACGGGGTCCGCGCACAGGCGCGCGATGTCTGCGGCGGGCACCTCGATGCGCGCGAGCTGTCCGTCCGCGCCGTGCACGCGCACGCGGAGCTGGCCAAAGCCCAGGGAGTGGAGAAACACCTCCGCCTTGGCCGTGCGCTCCAGCTTCTGGGCGTCGATCTTCTCGCCGTACGCGAAGCGGGACGACAGGCACGCCGCGCTGGGCTTGTCCCAGGTGGGGAGGCCCATCTGGCGCGAGAGCTCGCGGATTTCGGCCTTGGTGAGGTGGGCGTGGCGCAGCGGGCTCTTGATGCCGAGCTCGCCGAGGGCGCGCAGGCCCGGTCGGTAGTCGCCGAGGTCGTCCTCGTTGGAGCCATCGGCCACGAAGCGCAGGTCGTGCGCCGCCGCGACGAGCTTCAGCTCCGAGAAGAGCGCGTGCTTGCAGGTGTAGCAGCGATCGGGGTGGTTGTCCGCGAAGCCCGGGACCTTGAGCTCGTCGAAGTCGACGGCTGCGTGGGGGATGCCCCGCGTCTGGCAGAGCTCTTGCGCCTCGAGGAAGTCTGACTGTCCCATGCCGCGGATGTGTGCCGTGAGGGCGAGCATGTGGTCGCCGAGCACGTCGTGCGCGACCGTCGCGAGGAGGGTGGAGTCGACGCCGCCGGAGTAGGCGACGGCGACGCTGCCGAGCTCGCGCAGGTATGCGCGGAGGTCTTCGAGCTTGCGTGCGAGGTCTTGCTGCTGTGCCGTCGGCTGTTCTGGATCCATTCCTATCCCCCTGATTCTTGCGTCTAGCTGCGGCTGCGACGCGGTTTTTGCGATTGTATCGCGCTTGTCTTTCGCGCGGGCGCGTGTAGCAGGGATTTAACCGTTTTGCGTGCATCTGATGGCGCGTGCGGGCGCGTAGAATCGGGACACCCGGGGGAGGGAGGCCGATGGTGCGTTTGGGACTTGGTGCGTGCGTGGCGTGGGCGCTTGCGGGTGCGGCGACCGGCGCGCTTGTGGGGACGTGGGCGCTGCGCGCCGCGTGGGATGCGCGGGGGTGTGACGTGGATGCGGGGCGTCGGCGGCCGGCGTGCGCGGGCATGGCGCTTGCAGGGGGCCTTGCGCTGGGGGCGCAGGCGTGGGCGCTTGCGGGAGGCGGGGTGCCCGGCATGGGGGCCGTGGCGCGTGGCGCCGGCTCACCGGAGGCCGTGGGGACGATGGTGCTGTGCGGCTGCCTCGTGGCGCTCTCTGCGTTCGACCTGGTGCAGATGAGGATCCCGAACGGCGCGCTTGCCGTGGCCGTGGCCACACGGGTCGTGTGCTTGGCGTGGGAGGGCGTTGCCGGTGGGGCTGGCCCTGCCGAGGCGGCGCTTCGGACCATGGCGCGGATGCTTTGCGCGGCAGGCGTGCTGGCGGCGGGCATGCTCTTCTCGATTGCGACGGCCCGCGCGCTGAGGGCGGGATGCGTCGGCGGCGGGGACGTGAAGCTCGTGGCGGTGACGGCTCTGTACCTGGGACCTGCGCAGATGGCGCTCATGCTTGCGCTTGCGAGCGTGCTGGGGCTGGCGTTTGGGCTCGCCTGGGCTCGCCGGGGCCGTCGAAACCGTCACGTGGATACGCGACGCGGGCCCCACGGCACGCGAAAGGACGCGTTTCCGTGGGGCCCGTCGTTGGCGGCTTCGTGCTGGGCGGCGCTGCTGCTTGGCGAGGGCGGCGCCCGCGTGCTCATAGGCGGGGGCTAGCGCTACAGGATCATCATCGCGGCCGTGAGGATCGCGACGGAGAGCACGCCGATTACGACGATTGGCTTCCACGCCCAGCGCAGGTACGTGCCGTATCCCACGTGCGCGAGCATGAGTCCGGGCAGGAAGATGGCAGTGGGAGAAAACAGGTTCGCGAGGCCGTTTGCCGCGACGAAGATCATCACCACGACGTCGGGCGAGAAGTGCAGGACCTGCGCCAGCGGCCCCATGATGGGCATGGAGACGGAGGCCAGCGCCGAGGTGGAGGTGATGATGATGGAAAGCCCCAGGTAGACGAGGTAGCAGAGCGGCGTGAAGACCATGGCGGAAAGCCCCTGCAGGCTGTGGGACGCCGACGTGAGGATGAGCTGGTCCAGGCCGGACATGTTCATGAGGAGCTCGATGGCGCGCGAGAGGCCCACGACGAGCGCCACGCCGACCATCTCTCCCGCGCCGCCGATGAACGCGTCGACGGTGTCCGCCTCCGAGAGGCGCGCGACGAGGGCGATTACGATGGCCATCACGAAGAACCAGGTGCTGGCCTCGTTGAAGTACCAGTCGCCGATGGAGGCGCCGGTGAGCCAACCCGTCCAGCTCTGGGAGTCCTCGACGGTTGAGGTGGTCGTGGCCTTGGTGCCCTTGGAGATGGAGGTCATGGTGCCGTACTTGTCCGCACTCGTGTCGTTCCAGTCGCCCTTGACGGCGCTCGCGTCGAGCTGTTGGGTCTCTTCGTGCGAGGACGCGCCGGCATCGAACACGTTGACGCCGAAGTCGCCCCAGGGGACGAAGCCGGCGATCATCACGACGAACGTGAGGGCGAAGAGGACGAGCGTCACCTTCTGAGTACTGGTGAGGGTGGAGTTCCCCCTGGTTAGAACCTGGGAGTTGTCCTTGCCGCCAAAGGCCTCGTCGCAGGCCTCTCGCTCCTGGAGCGAGAGGATGGATGAGCCCTTGTCGCGCTGGACGCGGCGGGCGTAGCGCAGGATGAAGAACAGGGAGACGCCGTATGCCATCACGCAGAGGAGCGCACCGAGGGCGATGATCGTGACCTGGTTGCACTCGATACCCTTGTCGTGGAGGCTCGCGATCGCGACGCCGTTGGCGAACGGGTTGACGGTGGAGCCAAGGCAGCCGACGCCGGCGCCGAAGAGCACTGTGGCCGACGAGACCATGGTGTCGTATCCGGCGAGGTACATGACGGAGCCGAGCAGGGCGTAGAACGGGATGGTCTCCTCGCAGAAGCCGTATGCGGAGCCGAGGACGGCGAAGATGGCCATGATGACGGGAACGAGGACGAGCTCACGGCCCTCGAGACGCCTGACGAGCGCGCGGATGCCGGTCTCGATGGCGCCCACCTTGTTCACGATGCCCATGCAGCCGCCGAAGATGAGGAGGAAGAGCGAGATCTCGATACCGTCGAGCACGCCCTTGACCGGGCTGGAGATGATGTCCGAAACCTTGACCGCCGTGACCTTGGGCGTGACGCGCGCGATGAGCATGGTGGCGACGCCGATGACGACGGTGATGAGGAGGAGAATGGTGTACGAGGAGATCATCTGGTGCTTCCTCTTGCCCCGGGCCTTGCCCTCCACGTCTTCGGGGGCGTTTGGTAGGTTGGGGTCTGGTGCGGCCTCCTGGCTGAGGCTATGGTCGCTCATGGCGAGACGACTCCCTTCTTTCCGCAGGTGGCCGGCTGCCGCGGCATTGCATGGGGATGGGTGCTGGAGTGCCTCGACGGTAATGCCGGCGCTTCGTCGGGCACCGGGCGGCAGTCTATATTTGTAAGCGGAATATTTCAATAAAGTTACAAGAACATTTCTACGAACTGGGAAGTCGAGCCTCCGAGCGGCAGGAATCGAACGCGCTGAGCGTTGTTCGCCGCATCAGAGGGGGGAGGTTTATGCATGTGAGAAGGCTGGCCGGCGCCTTGGGCTGATGTGAAACTTGCGGAAAGGGACGAGCGGGCGTACGGGGGAGGGTAGTATCCTATTTCACGTGTGGTTTTAGAGCCCGAACGCAGAACAAACGAACAGGGGACCCCTTGGAACTCAACAACATCTCTCGCAGGGACGCGCTGAGGATATTTGCGGGTGCCGGTCTTGCCACCGTGCTGCCCCGCGTCGCCCTTGCCGTGGACCAGAAGGACGTTGACTCGACGAACGCCCAGATCGAGGAAACGAAGAGGCAGGTGGCGAAGGTGCAGAGCGAGCTCGACGACATCGCCGCCGAGTACGAGAAGCTCTCGAAGAAGCAGTCTGACACCCTCGATGAGATCGAGCGGACGCAGGGGAAGATCGTCGACGTCGAGAAGGACATCAGCGAGAAGGAGGACGAGCTCTCCGAGAAGAAGGAGCGCCTCGCAAAGCGCGTTTCCGAGAGCTACCAGGCGGGGTCGACCGGCTTTCTGGACGTGCTCTTCTCGTCCGCGTCCTTCGAGGAGCTCGAGTCCAACGTGTACTACATGGACAAGATCAGCGAGTCCGACAGCAGGATGATCCAGGAGGTCAAAGGCCTGAAGGCGGAGCTCGTGAGCCAGCGCGACACGTTGCGTGAGCAGAAGGCGCAGCTGGAGAGCCTCTCCGCCACCCAGCAGAAGCAGCTGAAGGAGATGGAGTCGAAGCAGGCGGAGACGCAGAGCGTGCTCGCCGGGCTTTCCGACCAGGAGAAGAAGCTGATGGACCAGCGCGACTCCGAGCTGGCCGCCATGGCGAAGGAGAAGGCGGAGCAGGCCGCCGCCGCGAAGGCCGCGGCCGCCGCTGCGGCCGCGAGGAACTCCGCGGGCTCCGGCGCAGGCGCTGCAAACGTGACGGGGACGATCTCTGGCGGCGGCGCCACGACGGGATCTCAGCAGGCCGTGGTGAGTGCGTGCCACACGACGCCCTCGCCGGGACTGGGCCTGTGCGCCATGTGGGTGTCCCAGGTGTTCAGCAACGCGGGCTACGGATACGCGAGCGGCAACGCGTGCGACATGTACAACGCGTGGTGCACGAGCTCGAACCGCAGCGACCTGAAGCCCGGCATGATCGTGGCCGTGTCGTCGCACGCGCACACGTCCGCGGGCAGGATATACGGCCACATAGGCATCTACGTGGGTGGCGGTGTGATGATGGACAACGTGGGCTACATCAGGACCATCAACGTGAACGAGTGGATCGGCTACTACGGCACGACGGTCACCCCGCGCTGGGGCTGGCTCATGGGCATCAGGCTGGGGTAGCCGTCCGCGAGAGTCTGGCGAAACGGGCGGGGCCGGCAACAGATCGCGATTTGTTGCCGGCCCCGGTTTTTACGTCTTGCGGGCGGAATCTAGATGCGCCTGGCAGTGGCGCTACACGACGAACAGCAGCGCGGAGAGCGTGATGCAGGTGGCGCCCGCGAGCACGAAGAGGTGCCACACGAAGTGGAAGTACGGCACCCGCTTGACCACGTAGAACACGCAGCCGACGGTGTAGCAGAGGCCGCCAGCGAGCAGGAGGCCGAACGCGGCGGGTGGAAGCAGGCGCGCGATGTCCGCCACGTGGAAGATGACGAGCCATCCCATGGCGAGGTACACGAGGGCGGAGACCCACTTCGGCTGACGCTCGCGCAGGAAGCACTCCGCCACGATGCCGACCGCAGCTATGACCCAGACGGTGACGCCGAGCTGGACACCGCCCTCGTTCGCGAGGGTGATGAACGCGAACGGCGTGTAGCTGCCGGCGATGAGCAGATAGATGGCGCTGTGGTCCAAGATCCTGAACACGGCCTTTGCCGCCCTGGGGCGAAGTGCGTGGTAGAGGGTCGAGAACAGGAACTCGAGCACGAGCGAGGCGCCCATGAGGACGGCGGGAACCACGTGGGCGGCGCCCCCGCCCGACATGGCCGCGCGAACGACGAGAAGAACGAGCGCCGCTATCGAGAGGAGGGCGCCGACACCGTGGCTCACGGCGTTCGCGATCTCCTCGCCTGTGCTGTACTGGCGTGGTGCCCTTCCGAGCGTTGCAGCGTCTCGAGATGCCATGTTCTTCTCCCTTGGTTGCGAGGCGGCGTTGCGAGGCGGCGTCACAGGATGTCCTTTGGGTCGTCGAAGTCCTCGCTCGGCCGGTCCGGCCGGTTGTACCATGCGGTGACGCGGGCGTTGCTATGCTCCCTCATCTGGTGCTCGATCCAGGTGTTCCTGTTCTGGACGATGGCGAGCATCTCGTCGACGACCTCCTCGACGCTGCCGGGGTGGGCGCTCATGAGGTACGTCGTCATCTGGCGCATGGCCTTGGCGGACTTGAGCTCGCCGGACATGACGTAGGCGAGCTCCTGGGGAAGCCCGAGGCCGCGCGTGGCGCGCACGAGCGCCCGGTAGGCGAGCTCTCGCTCGTCCGGGGTGCCGGCGCCTGGTGTCTGTGCGGTAATGCTCACGATGCTCCCAAATGGTCGAGGGCGCCGGCCGAGTCCGTGGCAGCGGCCGGCGCCTGGCGGTGACGTGTCCGGGCGCCCTTCGCGAAGGCGCCGGCGTTGCTAGTGGTCGCTCAGGGCGAACGCGTTTCTCATGCCGAGGCTTGCGGTGAGAAGAACGTCATCCAGGGTCTTGTCCGTCTGCTCACGCAGCATGTCCGCGATCCTGGCGTTCGCCTCCTCGAGGACGGGCGTTGCCTCGCGGTAGGCGAGGGGCGTGCCGTCGCCGGCGACCTTGCGGTCGTACTGTGCGACGAGCGCGTGGCCCTTGGACGTGACGGCCTCGTTGTAGTGCTCGATGTGACGAGAGCAGCTGTTGAAGTGCGCGTCGGCCATGGCCGCGATGATGCGGTTTGCCCAGTAGAAGCTCTCCGTCGTGACGTGCGGGGTCGTGTTGGCAAGGTAGTCGGGCGTAGCGTCCACGTTCGCGAAGAACGGCACGAGCGCGTTGAACGCGTTGCTGCCGTAGGCCATCCACTGGATCGCGCGGCAGGACTCCGGCGCGTACGGGCGGATCTGGATGACGGCGAGCTGGCCGTTGCGGTTGATGCCGATGGGACGGTAGGCGCCGCGCGTGGACGCATCGCCGCGATCGCCGTACGGGTCGTACGGCGTGCCCTGGTAATGGAGCGACAGCGCGTACTTCACGTCCTCAATCGTGAGCTTGCGCTGCGGCGTCATGCACCAGGGGATGTCGTCGTCCTCCGGGTTCCAGCCCGCGTTGGGGTCGTCCCAGCCAAGGCCCGGGTTCAGGAAGCGGTGCATGGCCCAGGCGCGCGGCGTGTTGTACACGTGGTCGGAGTCGCTGTGGCTGCCGAAGGCGTCGCGTGGGTTGAAGAAGCGGTGGCTCGCGTCGGGCCAGGGGTCTTCCGCCCCCTCGTCCCCGTCGCCGTCCACGAGCTCGACCACGTCGAGCGAGAGGTCCAGGTGGTTGGCGTCCATCCACTCCGCAAGGTCCGCGGAGCACATGTGGTCGACCTTCTCGCCCAGTGCGTCGGTGAGGTCGAAGTCGTCGATGCCGAGCTGGTTTGGCATGGTGACGTAGCAGTCGTCCGGCACGCGCTTCGCGATCCAGTGGTGGCCGCCGACGGTCTCCATCCACCAGATCTCGTCCACGTCGGAAAACGCGATGCCGTTCATCTCGTAGGTGCCGTAGCGCTCCAGGTAGGAGCCCAGGAGCCTTACGCCCTCGCGCGCGGAGTGGGCGTAGGGCAGGACGATGGTGACCATGTCCTCCTCGCCGATGCCGCCGGCGACCTCCGGCTCGTAGCCGTCCTCGCCGGGGTTGCCCTTCGCCTTCACGAGCTCTACCAGCGGGTCCGCGCCAAGCACGCGCTCGTTTGACGTGAGGGTCTCCGTCGCGCTCATGGCGACGTTTGCCGTGTTCACGCCGGCTTCGGCCCAGATGCCGTCCTTCGGGGTGGCGTCGGGGACGGAGGTGTAGCGCATGGGGTCGTCGGGAAGCTCGATCTCGACGTGGCTCAGCACGGAGCGGTAGTGGCGCGGCTGGTCCTTGGGCTGGATGACGACGAACTTCTTCGGGGTGAACACGCCGCCGGGGGAGTCCTCGTTGCGCGCGATTATGGTCGAGCCGTCGTAGCTCGCCTTCTTGCCGATGAGCAGGGTGGTGCAGGGCATGTGTGCCTCCATCGGGTCGTGTGTGGCATGACCCTTGTATGGTACCCGTCATGAGCCCGCCCAGCCCGCGCGCGGAAAAAGGCTCCAAATGTTAACCTTGCCGACAAGCGCACGTAAGCACCCCGTGCGAAAATGCGCAGACCGCGACGTACCGATGCCGCGCATCACACAAAGCCAACGCTCCCCGGAGGAGAAGAACATGTCTATGGAATTCAAGCGCCGCCTTCCCATCCCCATGGAGATCCGCGAGGCCATGCCGCTCTCGCTGGAGATGACCAGGCGCAAGGAGGCGTTCGACGCCCAGGTGGCCGCCGTCATCCGCGGCGAGGACAAGAGGGTCCTGCTCATAATAGGGCCGTGCTCGGCCGACCGCGAGGACTCCGTGCTCGACTACGTCACGCGCCTTGCGGCGCTGCAGGAGCGCGTCGCGGACAAGATCTTGATGATCCCGCGCGTGTACACGAACAAGCCGCGCACGAACGGCACGGGCTACAAGGGGCTGCTGCACAACCCGGACCCGGAGGGCGCGCCGGACCTTTTGGAGGGCGTGAGGGCCATCCGCCGCATGCACCTGCGCGTGGTGGAGGAGACGGGCATGTTCACGGCGGACGAGATGCTCTATCCCTCAAACTACCAGTACCTGGTGGACGTTCTGAGCTACGTGGCCGTGGGCGCGCGCTCCGTCGAGAACCAGGAGCACCGCCTGGTGGCGGGAGGCATCCCCATGCCGGTGGGCATGAAGAACCCCACGGGCGGCTCAACCTCCGTGATGCTGAACTCCATCTATGCGGCGCAGGCACCCCAGGACTTCATCTTCCGCAACTGGGAGGTCCACACGACGGGCAACCCCCTTGCGCACGCGCTGCTGCGCGGCTACGTGGGGCTCGACGGCATCAACTACCCGAACTACCACTACGAGTACCTGGAGCGGCTCGCGATCGCATACACGCACGGCAGATACGAGAACCCGGCCGTCGTGATCGACTGCAACCACGACAACTCCGGCAAGCGACCGCAGGAGCAGCCGCGCATCGTGAACGAGGTGCTGGACTCCGTGCGCCGCTCGCCCGACATCGCGGGCATCTTCCGCGGCTTCATGGTGGAGTCGTACCTGGTGGACGGCAACCAGCCCGTCGGCGGCGGCGTGTACGGCAAGTCGATCACGGACGCCTGCATCGGCTGGGAGGGGACGGAGCGCCTCGTGCTGGACATGGCGGAGCGCGTGTAGGCAGCCGCGTCCTGCGCGTGGCCCCATCCCCCTGGGGTTGTGTGCGCGTGGTGGAGCCTTGCGGGGCGTTGCGGCCTTGCAGGAGCCGGCGGGGGGCGGACATGGGTATCCTACCCCCTGATAACTTCCTGAAGGGAACCGCATGCTCCAGCTCAAGAACATCCGCAAGGCCTACAAGACGGACGACTTCACGCAGGTCGCCCTGGACGACGTGTCCGTGGCGTTTCGCGACAGCGAGTTCGTCGCGATCCTGGGGCCCTCGGGCTCTGGCAAGACGACCATGCTCAACGTCCTGGGCGGCCTCGACCGCGCGGACTCCGGAGAGATCGTCATCAACGGCGTCTCGACGAAGGACTACTCGTCCAAGGACTGGGACACGTACCGCAACCACCGCGTCGGCTTCGTCTTCCAGAGCTACAACCTCATCCCGCACCAGACCGTGCTCTCCAACGTGGAGCTCGCGCTCACGCTCGCGGGCGTCGGCCGCGCGGAGCGCCGGCGCCGCGCGACGGATGCCCTGGCTGCCGTCGGCCTTGCCGACCACGTGCGCAAGCGCCCGGCGCAGCTCTCCGGCGGGCAGATGCAGCGCGTCGCCATCGCGCGCGCCCTCGTGAATGACCCGGACATCGTGCTCGCGGACGAGCCGACGGGCGCCCTCGACACCGACACCGGCATCCAGGTGATGAACATCCTGCGCGACGTGGCGCGCGACCGCCTGGTGGTCATGGTCACGCACAACCCGGAGCTCGCGGAGAGCTACGCCACGCGCATCGTCCGCGTGCGCGACGGCCGCATCGTGGACGACAGCGACCCGATCTTGGCCGACGAGCCCGAGGCCGCGTCCTTCTCGCCCGCGGGCGGCGCCGCGCAGGCGCCGCTTTCCGCAGGGCGCACGGGCGAGAAGGACAAGGGCGGCCGGGCGTCGATGGGCTTCCTCACGGCGCTCTCGCTCTCGTTCAACAACCTCATGACGAAGAAGGGCCGCACGTTCATGACCGCGTTCGCCGGGTCGATCGGCATCATCGGCATCGCGGCGATCCTGGCGCTGTCCAACGGCGTGAACCACTACATCGCGCGGACGGAGGAGGGCGCGCTCAGCAGCTACCCGCTCACCATCACGAAGAGCAGCTTCGACTTCTCGAAGCTCATGGGCTATGGCATGAGCGACTCCGGCACCGGCACGTCCAAAGGGAACGGCGCAAGGCGTGCCAAGGGCAGCGACGACATCCCGCAGCGCGCCATCGTCACGGACATGTTCGCCCAGGTCAAGAGCAACGACCTCGGCTCGTTCAAGAAGTATCTCGACGCGCACCGCAAGAAGGTGGCGCGCTATGCGAACGCCGTGGAGTACGACTACGACGTGACGCCGCAGATATACATGGCCGACACGTCGAAGGGCGTCACGCGGCTGAACCCCTCCAGCGTCGCGAGCACGATGCAGGGCGGCGTCATGGGGTCGGCGCTCACGGGCGGAAGTTCCTCAACCGGAACGTTCACGCAGCTCGTGAGCGACGAGCGCCTCCTGCGCAGCAACATGAGCCTCGTGAGGGGCGCGTGGCCGAAGGCGGCGGACGAGGCCGTGCTCGTGCTGAACCGCAAGGGCGAGGTGAGCGACTACACGCTGTACGGCATAGGCTTCTACGACCCCCAGAGCATGCAGAAGATGACGGACGAGGCGCTTGGCGGCCAGAAGGTGGAGGTCTCGCGCAAGGACCGCCGCGACTTCACGTACGACGATGCGCTGGGCATGACGTTTGCCGTGGTGCCGTCCGCGAACCTCTATCAGAGAAACGACGCCCAGGGCACGTGGACGGACATGTCCGAGGACGAGGCGTACATGAGGCGGCAGGTGCAGGACGGCATCAAGCTCAAGATCGTGGGCGTCATCAGGCCAAAGGGCGACGCGCAGTCCGGCCTCGTGAAGGAGGGCGTCGCATACACGCCGGCGCTCACCCAGGAGCTCATGCGCCGCGCCGCCAGCTCGCAGATCGTACGCGAGCAGCAGGCTAGGCGGGACGTGGACGTGTTTACGGGCAAGACGTTCGAGGAGCTACGGCAGTCCCAGGAGAGCTTCGACATGCGCAAGATGTTCACGGTGGACCAGGACGCGCTCAAGCGCGCGTTCACCATCGACACCTCCGCCGTGACTGCCGCGGCCGGCGGCCTCGACTCCTCGGCGCTCGACCTCTCGGGCGTCTCGCTCGACCAGGCGGGCTTCGACCCCTCGGCCATGACCCTCGACACGTCCGCCCTCGACAACGTGCTGAGCGCGGACACCGTGCAGGGCATCCTGAGGGGAATCGAGCCCTTCTCGGCATATGCCGAGAAGAACGGGCTCACGCTGACCGACGAGCAGAACCAGGCGGTGGACAAGGCCTCGACCGCGCTCGTCACGGGCTACCTCACCTGGCGGCAGGGCGTGGCAGAGGGGGCGGACTCCTCGTGGGACGCGTACTCGCAGACGCCGGAAGCCCAGAGCGTGCTTTCGCAGCTGAGGGCGGACCTCGGAGACGACGCGTTCGCAAGCGCGAGCGCGCTGTACCAGCAGTACATGGGCTACGTGGGCGACTACGTCAAAGGCCAGGTGGACGCCCTGGTGCAGCAGGCGGCGCAGGTCATGGCGACGCAGCTTGCGAGCCAGATGTCCCAGCAGGTGAGCGCGGTGACCCAAAGCCTGGGCACACAGCTCTCCGCCGCCATATCGCAGCAGGTCGCCGGCAGGATGGCCGCGCTCTCCGGCGCGCTGCAGAACGGGTTCTCCGTAGACCCGGAGGCGTTCGCGAACGCCATCCACCTGAACATGACGGCAGACGACCTGCGCTCGCTCCTTGACAACTACGCGAGCGCGGACAAGCTCACGTACGACTCGAACATGCGGAAGCTCGGCTTCGCGGACGCTGCGAGCCCGGAGTCCGTGAGCATCTACCCCAAGGACTTCGCGGCAAAGGAGTCGCTGCTCAAGGTGATAGACGAGTACAACCGCTCGAAGGCCGCCAAGGGGCAGGACGGGCAGAAGATCCAGTACTCCGACGTCGCGGGCTCGCTCATGAGCTCCGTCACGGACATCGTGAACATGATCTCGATGGTGCTCATCGCGTTCGTGTCCATCTCGCTCGTGGTGAGCTCCATCATGATCGGTATCATCACGTACATCTCGGTGCTGGAGCGCAAGAAGGAGATCGGCGTCCTGCGCGCCATGGGCGCCTCGAAGCTGAACGTCGCGAACGTCTTCAACGCCGAGACCGTGATCGAGGGCCTCATCGCGGGCGTGCTCGCCATCGCGGTGGTGCTCGTGGCGCAGGTACCCGTGAACCACGCGGTGCTCGCGTGGAAGGGCATCCCCGACATCATGATGTTACCGTGGGAAAGCGCGCTCGCACTCATAGGCATCAGCGTGCTGCTCACGTTCTTGGGTGGGCTCATCCCGTCCACGAAGGCGAGCCGGAACGACCCGGTGGAGTCGCTCCGGAGCGAGTAGCGCCGCTGGAGTGACGGCGTCGCGAGCGTGCCGGGCGCATTTGCGTCCGGCGCTTGCGGTATGCTCGTATGCGTCAGTCGAGGCGGCCGTCGTGCCGCGGGGCCCGCACCTTGGGCCCGGAACCTGGAGGAAGTCATGTTCAAGGGACAGACCGAGAAGCGCGTGGCGGTCTTCTTCGCAAACGGCCTCGAGGAGTGCGAGGCGCTCGTGCTCACGGACCTTCTGTTTCGGGCGGGCGTCCCGTGCGACAAGGTGTCCATAACGGACAACCTCGCCGTCACGTCCAGCCACGAGGTCACGGTCGTGTGCGACCGCACCATCGCGGACGAGGACTTCGACTTTGCCGCGTACGACATGCTGGTGCTGCCCGGCGGCATGCCCGGCACGAAGAACCTGCGCGCGTGCGAGCCGCTATGCGACGCGGTGCGCGCGTTCGCCACGTCCGGCCGCGCGGTCGCCGCCATCTGCGCGGCGCCGTCCATCCTGGCGGAGCTCGGCCTGCTCGAGGGCAGGGACGCCACGAGCAACCCCAACTTCCAGCACGTGCTTGCCGAGCACGGGGCGCGGGTGCTCCAGGACGCCGTCGTCACGGACGGCAACATCATGACGAGCAAGGGGCTGGGCACGGCCGTGGAGCTGGGCCTCGAGCTCGTGCGCCACTTCCTGGGCGATGACGCCGTCGAGGACGTGAAGCGCAAGATCGTCTACCAGGGCTAGCGTGGCTGCGCACGACGCCGGTGCCGCCGCGCCGCCGCGTCCTTCTCGCCCACGCCAGTACCTGGTGATCGACCTCAAGAGCTTCTATGCCTCCGTCGAGTGCGTGGAGCGCGGGCTCGACCCCATGACGTGCGACCTGGTGGTGGCGGACGCGTCGCGCACCAAGAAGACCATATGCCTGGCCGTGTCGCCCTCGCTCAAGGCGAAGGGCGTGCGCAACCGCTGCCGGCTGTTCGAGGTGCCGGAGGGGCTGGACTTCATCATCGCACCGCCGCGCATGCACCTGTACATGGAGCGCTCGGCGGACATCTACTCCGTCTACCTGCGCTACGTGGCGCCGGAGGACATGCACGTGTACTCCATCGACGAGGCGTTCCTGGACGTGACCGGCTACCTGGACCTGTACGGGTGCTCCGCGCGCGAGCTGGGCGAGCGCATACGCCGGGACGTGGTGCGCACCACGGGCATCCCCGCGACGTGCGGCCTGGGCACGAACATGTACCTGGCGAAGGTGGCGCTCGACATCACGGCGAAGCACAGCCAGGACTTCTTTGGCGTGCTGGACGAGCAGACGTACCGCGACACGCTGTGGGCGCACCGCCCCATAACGGACTTCTGGCGCGTTGGCCCCGGCACGGCGCGCCGCCTGGCCGAGCTTGGCATCCACACGATGGGCCAGCTCGCCGTGCACCCGCAGGAGCCGCTGTACCGCGCGTTCGGCGTGGACGCCGAGATCCTGATTGACCACGCGTGGGGCCGCGAGCCCGTGACCATCGCGGACATCAAGGCGTACCGGTCAAAGGACAAGTCGCTCTCGTCCGGGCAGGTGCTGGGCCAGGACAAGGACTTCGCGGGCGGCCTTCTGGTGGCGAAGGAGATGGCGGACGACCTTGCGCTGCAGCTGGTGGAGAAGGGCCTGGTGGCGCGGGGCGTGAGCATTGCCGTGGGGTACCGCCTCTCCGCGGGCGAGAAGGACGAGCTCCGCCGGCAGGCGGCGGCGGACGGGGCGGACGGCCGCGCGGGGGAGCACGGCGCGCGTGTGCGCTGGGGCGAGTTCGCCGAGGGCGGAAGCGCCCGCCTTGCCGTGCCCACGAGCTCGCGCACGGAGGTGATGCGCGCCGCGACCGCGCTGTTTGAGCAGGTGGCGGACCACGGGCGCCCCATACACCGCCTGACGATGACGCTCACGGGCGTGACGCCGGAGGGCACGGGCGAGCAGATGGGGCTGTTTCAGGACGGCACCCAGCTTGAGCGCGAGCGCCGCCGCCAGCAGGCCATAAGCGAGGTCAAGCGCAAGTTCGGCAAGAACGCGCTCCTGAAGGGCATGGACCTTCTGCCCGAGGCCACCCAGCGCGAGCGCAACGGGCAGATAGGGGGACACCGCAGTGGCTAGTAGGGCACCCGTCCCGGGCGGGCACGTGGTGCGCCGCCCGCACATGCCCATGAGCGAGCGCGCGAAGATCTTCATACCGTTCGACCCGCTGCCGGGCTACCGCCAGATGCTGCGGGAGCGCGAGGAGGAGCTGCTGAACGTGCCGCGGGTGGACCTTTCCGACGAGCAGCGCGAGCGGCTGTCCCGCCAGATCCGCGCGCTTTCGCCCGGCCAGCTGGTGGCCGTGACTCACTACGTGGACGGCCGCTACGTCAGGACCGTGGGCTGCGTCAGCCGCGTGCTTGAGGCGGACGGCCTCCTGTGCGTGGTGGGCGAGAAGATCCCGTTCGATTCCGTCGCGGCGATCGAGGACGCAGGGTAGGCGTCCCGGCGCCGCGCACGTAGGCGCGTTCACGCCACCGCCACGTTAATGCCGCTTTTCTGCAGATGGGCGGCCGCGGGCCGCTTTTGGTGGAAGATGTCTTACGCACGGGGCATAACAAGCGACGATGGGCGGCGCCGCCGCGCACGCACAAGGGGAGGGACTTCGGCTTGATCAGACTCGTACTCGTGGACATGGACCGCGCCTTGGGGACCCGCGACGGCAGGCCGCTTGACCAGGCCGTGCTCGAGCACCTGCACAAGGTCCTGCACGCGGGGATTCTGCTCGCCCCCATGACGGCGCGCGACCGCACCCAGGCGCTCACGCTGCTGCGCGGCGACGAGTCCTGCCTGCAGAACGCCGTGCTCCGGGATGGCGCGCGCGTCGTCGCGGACGGCATGCCGCTCGGCGAGCGCACGGCGTCGCGGCTCGAGGGCGCCCGCGCGCTCATGCGCCGGCTCGGCGTGGCGCCGGGCGAGGTGCTGGTGCTGGGCGGCGCCAGCGCGGACGCGGAGCTCCTCTCGGCCGTGCCAAGGTCCGTCGCCACCCGCGACTCGTCGCAGGCGGCGCGCTCGTGCGCGCGCACGCTGGTGCCGGGCGTGCACGAGGGCGGCGTCACGGCGCTGCTGGACGACGTGGCCCAGGCCGCGCAGTGGGGAGAAGAGCCCGCGTTCCTGCGCGCGGACGGCTCGGACGGCGGGCTTCGCGCGGAGCTGGGGGCGGAGGCTCCCCTCGAGCCCGCGAAGGGGCACGCCGCCGTGCCGCTGCTTGCGGGCGCGGCCGTCGTCGCGGCGAGCTTCGTGGTGTACCTTTCAGACACCTTCCCCTCGATCGCGGGCATGATGGTGCTCTCCGTGGGGCTGCTCGTGGGTGTCGCCCTGTTCTACATGGGGCTCTCGCAGCGCCGCGACGCACGCAAGGCCCGCAAGGCCCGCAGGGCCGCCGCGGCCGGCCGCGCGGGAGCGCGCCAGGCCCGGCGCTAGCGCAACCACGTCCGTCTGTCGCAGGCGGTTTGAAACGCCCCTCTCGCCGTGACAGAATGGTGAGCAGGGGTGCTTCGCATGTCGTTTGTGGAGTTCGAGGACGTCCGCAAGATCTATCGCACCGGCGAGGTGGAGGTCCGCGCGCTTGACGGCATGGACTTCTCCATCGAGCGCGGGGAGCTCGCCGTCATCGTCGGGCCGTCGGGCGCCGGCAAGACCACGGTGCTCAACCTGCTGGGCGGCATGGACTCATGCACGTCCGGCACCATCCGTTTGGACGGGCGGCTCGTGAGCGCGATGGGCGAGCGCGAGCTGACGCGGTACCGCCGCCACGACGTGGGCTTCGTGTTCCAGTTCTACAACCTGGTCCAGAACCTCACCGCGCTGGAGAACGTGGAGCTGGCGAGCCAGATCTGCCGCGACCCGCTGCCGGCGGCGGACGTGCTTGCGCAGGTGGGGCTCGCGGAGCGCGCGGACAACTTCCCCGCGCAGCTCTCCGGCGGCGAGCAGCAGCGCGTCGCCATCGCGCGCGCCCTCGCGAAGAACCCGAAGCTGCTCTTGTGCGACGAGCCCACGGGCGCCCTCGACTACCGCACGGGCAAGCAGGTCCTGGGGCTTCTGCAGGACACGTGCCGCGACACGGGCCGCACCGTGGTCATCGTGACGCACAACCTCGCGTTCACGCAGATAGCGGACCGCGTCATCCATGTGCGAGAAGGGCGTGCCGCCTCCGTCGAGACCAACGCGCATCCCGCGGACGCCCAGACGGTGGAGTGGTAGGACGCCATGGGACGCTCCGCATACATGTTGGAGATCGCCCGCGGCGTGCGCGGCTCGCTCGGGCGCTTCCTGGCGATACTGGGCATCGTGGCCCTGGGCTGCGGCTTCTATGCGGGTCTGCGGATGTGCGGGCCGGACATGCGCGTTGCCGCGGACCGCTGGTACGACGGCTGCGCGCTGTGGGACCTCAGGGTGGTGTCCTCGCAGGGGCTCGACGACGCGGCCGTGGCGCGCCTGCGCAAGGTGGACGGCGTGGAGGCGGCCATGCCCGCGCGCACGGTGGACGTGATGGCCGAGGCGGCCGGCAAGAGCGTGGCCGTGCGCGTCTCGTCCGTGGACGCCGACGCGGCGCGCGCAAGCCGCGCGAGCGGGCCCTTTGCCGTCACGTCGTCGAAAGACGACTACCTCAACCGCGCGCGCCTGGCAAGCGGCCGCTGGCCGAGGGCGGCGGGGGAGTGCGTCGCCTCCGCGGACTCGACGACGGCGCCGCTGAGGGTGGGCGACGTCGTACGCGTGACGTCCTCCGCGAGCGACGTGGACTCCGTGCTCGTGCGGCGCACGCTCACCGTCGTGGGCACCGTGAGCTCGCCTGACTACCCGTACACCGGCTCGTTTGGCACGACGACCCTGGGCGACGGCACCATAGGGCAGTACGTGTACGTGACGGACGCCACGTTTTCCAAGGACGTGCCGTACACGACGGCGTACCTTGCCGTTGAGGGCGCGCGCGGGCTTGAGAGCGGCTCTTCCGCGTACGAGCGCCGCGTGGACGCCGTGGCAGGGCGCGTGCGCCGCACCGCCGTCGCGGCGGCGAGAGAGCGCTTCCGGGGCCTAAAGGCTGACGCGCAGGCGCAGGTGGACGCGAAGGCGCGCGAGCTGGAGGCACAGCGCCAGGCCGCAGCCACCCCCGGCACGGTCGCCCCCGCAGAGATCGCCCCTGCCGCGGCGGCGCAGGCGCAGGATGGCCTGGCCGCGGCGCAGCGCCAGATAGACGAGGCCCAGGCCAAGGTGGACGCCATGCAGGGGCCGGAGGTCTACGTGCTCGACCGCACGCAGAGCGAGGGCGCGGCCACCTACCAGGCTGACACGGAGCGCATGGACCACATAGCCGCGGTGTTTCCCGCCATGTTCTTCTTGGTCGCGGCCCTGGTGGCGCTCACGACGATGACCCGCATGGTCGAGGACGACCGCCAGAAGATCGGCACGCACAAGGCGCTGGGCTACGGCCGCGCCCGCATCGCGGCGATGTACCTTGCGTACGCGCTGCTCGCGGCCGGCGCGGGCGCCGTCCTGGGCATCGCGGTGCTCTCGCAGGCGCTGCCGCTCATCGTGACGGGCGCGTACGGCATCATCTACGCGGTGCCGAGCCTGGGCCTGCCGCTTCCCGTGAGCAGCGGCATCGCGCTCTCGTCCGGCGGCCTCGGCGTGGGCGTGACGCTTGCGGCCACGTGGATCGCGGTGGCGTCCACCCTGCGCGAGACGCCGGCCGCCCTCATGCTGCCGCGCGCGCCCAAGGCGGGCAGGCGCATCCTCCTGGAGCGCGTGGGCCCGCTGTGGCGGCGGCTGTCCTTCTCGTGGAAGGTCACGTTCAGGAACCTGTTCCGCTACAAGCGCCGCCTGCTCATGACGGTGGTGGGCATCGCCGGCTGCTCCGCGCTGCTGCTGGTGGGCTTTGGCCTGCACGACTCCATATGGGACATCATCGACCGGCAGTTCGGCCCCATAATCCGCTACGACACCACCGTGGGCATGGACGCGGACGCCGCCGAGAAGGACGTGGACGCCGTGGCGGCGCGCCTTCGGGACGCGGGCGCGCGCCGGGTGGAGCGCGTAGAGCGCCGCACGATGCTGGCGCGCGGGAAGGGCGGCTCCGCCTCCGCCACGGAGAAGACGCGCGTGAGCGTCATGGTGCCGCGCTCGGCCGCCGGGCTTTCGCGCTGCGTGGGCATGCGCGACCGCGAGACGGGCGAGGCCGTGGCGTTTGGCGACGACAGCGTGCTGGTGACGGAGAAGCTCGCGAGCCTGTACGGCATCCGCGCGGGGCAGAGGATCGTGCTGTTTGGCCAGGACGACGCCGGCAACGCGAAGGGCGGGGGCGTGGAGCTCACGGTCGACGGCATCGTCGAGAACTACGTGGGCAACGTCGTGTACGTGGGCCGCAGCGCCTGGCGCCGCGTGGAGGAGGGGGACCCGTCCTTCTCGACCGTGCTCGCGGACGTGCGCGGAGGGACGTCCGCGCAGGAGCGCCTGGCGGACGAGCTGCACGACATGGACGGCGTCGCGACCGTGACGTTTTCGAGCGAGACGATCGAGACGTACCGCCACATGCTCTCCGTGGTGAACATGATCGTGGTGGTGCTCATCGTGAGCGCGGGGGCGCTTGCGTTCATCGTGCTGTACAACCTGACGAACATCAACGTGTCCGAGCGCGTACGCGAGATCGCGAGCCTCAAGGTGCTGGGGTTCACGCGGCGCGAGGTGCACGCGTACGTCTTCCGCGAGATCGTGCTGCTGTCGCTTCTGGGCGACGCCGCGGGCATGGCGCTGGGCACGTGGCTCGAGGGCTTCGTGATCACGACGGCCGAGGTGGACTACGTGATGTTTGGCCGCGAGATACACCCGCTGAGCTTTGTGCTCGCGTTTGCGCTGACCATGGCGTTCACGCTGGCGATCCTTCTGCTGATGCGGCGCAGGCTCGACGCGGTGGACATGGTGGAGTCGCTGAAGAGCGTGGACTGACGCGGACGCGCGGCGGCGTTGGCGCCTGGCCTAGCCGCGCTCGAGCCTGTCTGCCTGCTTCAGGAGGTCGAGCCCGCGCTCGTGGAACATGAGCGCGCGGCCGTGCTCCGCGAGCTTGGTGGATGCGTGCGCGGATGCGAACGCCATGAACGCCGGGTCGACGGCGAGGTGCGTCGCGAACACGACGGTCTCCTGCGCGTCCGCGCCAAACGCGGCGTCCAGGAAGTCGAGCGCGTGGTCGAGCTGGGACGAGGCCCCCGCGAGGTCGGCGTCGAGGGCGCGGCGGCGCGCGGCGAGCACGGAGCGCGCGGCGTCGAGCGC
>NZ_JBQKDH010000016.1:0-53975 GCF_052121955.1 Parafannyhessea sp. LCP19S3_B1
CCCGCAATAACGCACTCGCACTGCCCGCCCCCCCCCCCCCCCGCGGGCGCGGGGGTGCGGGGGGGCCGCCCCCGCCCGCGGGCCCCCGCGCCCCTCTCGTTGCATCTTGCAGCCCGCGCACGCGCGCCATTGCCATTTCGGCATCCGATGCGGACGGCCATGCCAGCGCAAGCTGTCTTGGTCGCCGTTCCCATGCGCCTCGTGCTACTTCTGGACGGTCAGGTGGATGGCGAAGCCCGCGATCTCCTCCTGGAAGTACACCAGGAACGTCTTGCCGTCCTTCAGCACGCGCGAGGACTCGTTGATCTTGAAGCCGCGTGCCTCAAACCACTTCTCCGCCGCGGCGATGTCATCCACGTGGAACCCGATGTGGCCCTTCGTCCCGCGGCCGCGTCCAGGCCTCATGACCTCGATGTAGTCGCTCGCAAAAAGGGACGCCGGCGCGATCTCCATGCGCGCGAGCCCCATCAGGCGCTCGAAGTCGCCCACAATCTTTTCGACGTCCTCGTCGGTCTCCGCGTTGATGCCCACGTGTGCAAGATACATGCCAAACAGCTCGCGCGGGTCCTCGCTTTTGCTCTGGTCTGCCATCTTCAGCTCCCCTTTGTCAGTCGCTCGCATTCCCAACCCTCACAACCAGTCAGACTCTCGTCCGCAGATCATGGAAGGGCTCATCGCCCATTGTATGCAAACAGCACAGCCTTACCCTGGGCTCCGTCTCTTGTAACCTACAAGATATATGCAAAGGGGTGCGAGGAGCCTGCTGGCTCGTCGCACCCCTCTTTCATGCGTTAGCAGGTTGCTCGCAAGGCAATGCAGAAGTAAAAGACCTACTCGTGCCTTCTTCTCCTAACCCATGCAAATGCAGATGCTCCTAGGACCACGCAACCTGCGACTACCAGCCCAGCAAATCCACCTGCACCAGCCAACGGCATGGTCGTGACGGACGTCTTGTGATACGTGCTGCTGCTCTGGCCATCCGTTGCGTTGCCAATGGTCTCGATGGTCGCCGTGTTCACGTACATGGTCGTCTTCTTCACGGGGTCCTTGCGAACAACGGGCACCGTGATCGACACGCTTCCCTCCGAGGGAAGCTTGCTGATGTCAAACGACACGCCATCAGATCCTGTCTGATAGCTCACGACTGACTGGCTGTCAATCTTTGTTCCCGGCGCAACACCCAAGGAACTAGACTCGACCTTCATGTCAGAATCTGAATCGAGAGCCATACCCTTTGGAAGAACATCCTTCACGTGAATCCTTGTTACGTCAGGTAGAGAGTCGCTCTTCTGGGCGTTATTAGTCACCTTGATGGTGTAGGTCAGTTGCTTGTTCGCATCGTTTCCAATCTCAGCAGGACTTTCCACAGTACCAGACTTAGGATCGCAGGTCTTCTCGATTGATAGGTCTGCTGCCAGGAGTTTCACCGTACGATTGGCGGTTTGCACAGTAGTCATATCACCCGGAGCAGGTACAGCCCCTGTGAACATTCGCTTTGAAATCAGGGCCTCATTCTTCTCCGTTCGACCTTTACGCGAAGCGTCAGCCGTGGCCTTCAAGTGCACATAGGCCACCAAAGTACCCTTTTTATCCAGCACAAAGTCTTTTCCAGAATCAGTCTTGCGACAGTCAACGGCAACAGCCCTCACCGCAGAGGGGTCCTTCGGAGGCGTTTTGCTCCAGATACCACTGTCAAGCGAACGAGTCTTGTCCGTAGGCACCGATGTAGAGTACCACACCACAGGTCTGCAGGTGTCCTCTGTCTTAGAGCCAGTCGAATCACAGGTTGGCTTAGCTTCAATGCTTGAAACGTCGATGCTCTCAAAGCTTCCTACCGCGTTATTGTCCTCGGGACTGAATACGTCGTACAGGACAGCGTTATCCGTTCTTGTATCCGAAGCAGATGTGTACTGCAGACAATCGATATACCTGTCGCCAAGATAAGTGAATCCAGACGACTGATATACGGGGTTGATATCTGTCGAAACCCTAGAGCTGAATCCCGCCTGCAGTGCAGTTACATTGTTGAAATCCATTACTGCCTGCGTTGTGGCTACCTGATATCCTTTTGCCCAAGCTCTTTGTGCTGAGTCTTTAAAATACGTCCAGTCATCGAACCCCTTCCCCGTATATGAAGAGTCCTCGGCATTGGAATGTAAAATACTGTCCTTACCGGACGTGTTGATGAAAATCACACTGTTGGTTACCCTGCCACCCCGGTCTACGATATTGGTGTATGAATCATGCAATATATAGTTCAAACGAATACCAAGACCAGACCAATAGTTCGCAGCGTAAAGCTCTTTCTCAGGGAGGCTGTATGTGACCTTAAGTAGTGTTCTTCCGCTACCATTCCAATTTTTAATGAACTTCACATCATGATTCATGTTTGGAGTAATCACACCGAATGCGCTTCCGGTTCTGAGTCCGACCGTGACCTCATCTGCATTTGTGTAAGTTCCCGCTGGCAATAGGTCACAAAACACCCCGGACTGTGGGATATAGTTCTTCATGAACCTTGTGTTTCCGTACTCTGAACCACCCCATACATTAGTTCCATTATATATACTCACGCTTACTGGTAAGGTTCTTTCCAAGTTGTTTGGACTGTCACTCAGCTTGCTCTGATCAGTTTCTTTAATGAAGGCAGTCTTCGTGTATATAGGTCCTAATTCATAACTGACCAAATGCCAATATTGACCAGCCGTTTCATCGAAAGTCGCAACTTCCTTTCCTTCGACCAACTGAGAGCCAGAGGCAAATCCACCAATTGCACTATTGATGCCGTTGGAAATATCTTGTTTTAAACGCTGTTCTATTCGATCATCTGGAATGATTCTGAGTGAATAGCGTAGGCTAACATCTGATGCGAAGAATCGGCTCCCATTCTGCTTCATTTTGATTTGAACGGTATCGGAAGGCAAGGCTGCGCGACTATTGCTCCCGACGGATAGGCTCTTGCTCCCGTCTTTCTTTGTTAAGGTGTAAGTCGACCCCGCTTTAACGACTGTACCAAATTCTTCAAATTTACTTGACCCCGCTCTGCGAATCAGAATCTCAATCGGTTCGTATAACTTCAAATCATTGTTAGGCCTAGAAGAGCGCTGCCAACCCAACCCTTCTGTATACGTTGCGTCATATTCTTGGTCATTAACATAAAAAGAGGTAATACGATATTCGTTGTCCGTAAGCTTAATGGGATCATTAGCCGAGATATTACTAATGCTTGGGTTTTTCCCAAAATAGCTAGGCACAGCGGAGAACAGATAGTATGAGCCATCCTGCGCCTCAAACCCTGTTGATGAACTGTATGTCGAACTCTCGGAGTTCCACTTGGCTTTATTGTCGTAGTTGTAAGAGGAAATGACATAGTCTGGTAATGAAATGCTATGCCCCTGTTCCAAGAGTGATTGAGCGGCTTGCACCGTATACGTACGGTCCACAGCATTCTGCCTTGCTTTTGTAATCCCTCGTGCTGTCCCACCATCTGGCAAGGATTTGACAGCAAGGTCTCCTGTTGGACCATAGTCTCTCGAAACCTCGTGGCCGTCCTGCCATTGCTCCGACAACTTTACGCCATTGCTAATTGTAATCCCGTCTTTCGCCATATCAACGCCATTAGCTATAGCTTCTTTTACCATTTTAAGAGGATATCTCATTAATAGTGCATATATTTGATAATTATATCCACCACTAATGCTATTAGCATGCAGCATGCCCGAATACGCGGAGTCTGTTTTAGTCGGAGAGTTTGATATTCCAATCCATTGATTCTTTAATATCTCCGCATTGCCAGAAATTCCCGTATAGTTTGTATCTAGCCTGGAATTGATAATACCGGGAGTCGCGTAAGCTTCCAAATCTCGTTGGCTTGTGTACTTTTGTGCTCCAATTAGTTCGCCGCCGCCCGCCTTGGCAGAATCAACCGATATCGAATATTTATAGGGCATAGTAGATTTGCCGTCGCGATTATATGTTATATACCAAATAATATAAAAATATCTATTCGCATCGACCGGCCTACTGCCCCAAGCATCATCCCAAGAAAAGTATATGCCCTTGTTGGGGTCCTCGGTCGCGTGGGTAAGTGTTAGGGAAGATGAATTGACCTTCGTCAATACCTTTACGCTAATAATCTTTCTGGCGACCTCGCTATCGCTTATCTCGCACGAAACGGGAAAGCTACCCTCATACACGCCCATATCCGAACCATCAGCCTGAGTTTGTTGCCTCACATCAAGCATCGTAGGACGGAAACGATAGTCAATATCCAAGTCAAGCTCTGTCGCACCGTTGAGTTCCTTCGCATTCTGAATTACGTTGTACTTGACCTGTTGCCCATCTACCTCTCGCATCTCCTCTGTGTAATTAAAGTCCGTCACAGTGAGACTCGGCGCTTTAGGAATCATCCAACTAACTTGTTCAAGTGGAGTCCCCTTTCCGACGTTGTCCTCACACGCCACTAAAAGAGGGTCGTCCTTGTCCAAACCACGATAGAAGCCGGCAGGAACATAAATTTTCACTGAGCCAGCCTTGTACTTGGTCTTAGAATCACCCGCAAGCTTGAGGTAGACCTTCAACGTTGACTTGTGAAGGGTGTTTTCGCTTGGCGTGCAGGAGAAGTCCGTCCAGGTGTTTGAATCATCCTTTTTGAAGCCAGCGTTTGTGTAGCTTATCTCCTTGTCAGGAGCGTTGGTCCAGTGTGCCGTGAAGGTGGACTGGCCGTCCTTATTGTCGGAGGTGTCCTGCGACGGAGCCGCGGGAGCAGCCAGCGCTGCAGCACCGGAGTTGTCATTGGACTTCGAGTCCTTCTCGTCTGCGGCACCTGCCTTCTCGCCATCGTTCGACGAGGAGGAATCACTGCCGGTCGTGGTGGACTTGGAAGGCGTGGCCTCTTGGTTCTTCTCGCCCGTAGGCGTGGGCTTGCTGGTGGAGGCATCGCTCGTCGCATCGTTGGATGCGGACGTGGTGGTCTGCGTCTGCGGCGTGGTGCCAAGCGCCTCCGCGAGCCCCTGGGTAGGCGTGGTTGCCCAGGCCATCGCTATCGCGAGGACCGCCGTGAGCAGCTGCGTGGGCAGACCGTTTCTTCTGAACATGTTGGAACCCTCCGAACCAGAACTGTAAAGACCTTGGAGAGACGCGCCTTGCGGCGTGGATCGTGCTTGGTGCTAGCTGGACCTTCGTGCGTGTCGCGCGGGGGTGGTGGCGGGGGCGCGCCTGGATGGGGTGCGACCCCTTGCCTTGCGGCGGCCAACGTGCGCGCCGATGGCGAGCGCCGTGGCGAGGCCCGCGACGCCGAGCATTGCGGGGAGCGTGCGTCGGTTGACGTAGTTGCCGAGGTTTCCCGAGCCGGCGTCGCGGTCGAGCTTGCGGCTGGTGCGGTGGCCTCGGACGAGCAGACGGTGGTCGTTCACGCCGTAGGGCGTGCACGTGACGAGGAGGCAGGTGTCCTTGCCGGGCACGATCGCGATGGCCCGCTCCCACGCGTCCGTATCGTCCTGCGAGATGACCTTGATGCTGTCGACCTCGTACACGCACTCGCGACCGAGCGTCTCGAGCGCGAAGAGGTCGCCCTTGCGGAGCTCGCGGATGTCGTCGAACGCGCGCATGTCGGGCATGCCGGAGTGGGCGGAGACCACGCAGTTGGAGCTTGTGCCGCCGACGGGGAGGCTCGTGCTGGACACGTGGCCGACGCCCGCAGAGAGGGACTCCTGGCTCACGCCGTGGTAGACGGGCATCTGAAGGTTGATCTTGGGACACTCGACGTACGACATGTACGGGTGCGTGAGCGCGAGCTGCTGATCGTAGGGAAGCACCTTCTCGCTCACCTCCTGCCCCGCGAGAGCGGAGTTGTAGACGTCCGCCTGGTGAAGCTGCTGCTTTGCCTTGGAACTTTCTGACTCAGAGTAGGCAGACTCCATCTTGGAGACGGCCTGGCGGTCGCGGTACGTTGCCACCCAGTCTGACACGAGCGGGTAGAGCAGCATCACGAGGCCGAGAGCCATGCCCACCAAGGGAAGAATCCCCCAGATGCGCGAGCCCTTCTTGCCCGAGTGACGCCTGCCGCTACCCAATGGACATCCCCTCTTGTGCACGGCACCCTCCCGCCGCCATCGTGGCTTTGGGAGAGGCCATGCGCCGGTAAGCTACTCCGAATCAGCCGCGTTGCGACGGTGCCTGATGTAGGCGGCCGCAGAGATGACGAGAACCGCGGAGCCGTACACGACGAGCGCCGTGGTGCCCTTCATACCAGTGAGCGGCATGGTGATTTCCTTCTTGTCGCCCACGGTGACGGTGACGGTACCGGTCTGCACATCTGCCGCGGTGTCTTTCGCCGCCTGAAGCTGGTGGTCGCCCGTGATGCCGTTGGACTGGCCAGGGATGGCGTCGTCGTTGCCGGTAACCTGGTTGTCGATGGCGGTGAGGGTCTGGTTGTCGTCGCCGGCAATCGTCGGGGTAATCTTGATGGTGGTATCGGTAGTGGTGTCATAGCCAGTAGGAGCAGTTACCTCGTGGAGGGTATAGGTACCCTCGTCGAGGCCGTTGACCGAGACAGCGCCGTTCTCGTCGGTCGTCAGGTGTGCTTCCTGCTCGTTTTCGGTCTTGGAGCCATCTGCCTTGATGTACTTGCCATCGGTACCCTTGAGCGTGAACACGGCACCATTAAGGGTGGCCTCGGTGTCGCGGTCCTTCTTCACGAGGTTCAACCTGTAGGTGTAGCTCTTCGTCGTAGAAGGAGTCGGGGTGTCGGTGGTACCCTTCTCGCCCTGGTCAGCAGTCTTGGGATCGTTGCTGTAAGTAAGCTTCGCGCTGTTGGACAGGTTGTTGTTGGTGTCGGACCCGCCCTGGGCCTTGGTGTTAACAGTAGCCTTGTACTCCACCGTCACGTGCGTGTCCTTGTTTATGGTTATCGCCGTATCGTTCTCGTCGGTAGCCCTCTTGAGATCGGTGAACTCAACAGTGAGCGTAGAGGTGCCATCTTCATTCGTCCCGAGGTTCGTCGTGTAGCCACTCTTAACCGTGGTCTCGGCCTCTCCGTTCTTGACCTTAACCACAACGCTATTTCGGTCAGCCGTCAGGCCAGCGGACAGGGTATCGGTGAACTTGTAGTAGTACTTCGAGTAGGTGTCGATGTTATTCGCCACCGTGCCGTCGAGCTTGTAGTTCACGGTGTCGCCAACGCCCACGGAGTCGGCCTTCTTGTTGTCGTTCACCGTCTTCGAGATGGTGGGGAGGGAGTCCTTCTCCTTCACGAAAACGTCCTTGCCACCGACCACGGCGAAGATAGGAGCCGTGGCAACCTCGCCCGGCACGTCAAGCGATTTGGCATCGGTAACGAACAGCCAATAGCCGTCGGAAAGATTTACAGCCGTACCGGCGGTCACGGCCTTCGAGGAAAGCTTGCTGTTCTGCAGTGCCGTTGCCAGCTGATAGGCAACAGTGTTGGAAGCAACAGCCGTTTCGCTATTCGTTTTCTGGATGTTGGCTTTAATCCAGTCGGCACCATCCTGGGCGGTCGCGAACTTATCCGTGTGACCGTTCTTCGCTGCAACGCTCTCAACTACAGCCTCTGCGCCGTCAGCCCACTTGAGGTCGCTGACCGTCTTGCCGTCGGTCGAATTCTCGGAATCCTTCACCGCGGCAGTGAAGATCTGATAGCCCTTGAAGGACGTGGTCTGACCATCGGTCTTCGTGATGGTGATGTTGCCAGTTGCCGCACCGTCTGCCAGCGCGACGGTCGCCGGGATGACGGGAGACGCCGCCATCGCGAGGGCGAGCCCAGCCGCGACTGCCGAACGTGCCACCTTGCTCGAGAACTTTCCGTCCATGTGTACCATCCCTGTCTTTCTACTCGTGCGACGCGCGCCGCATTGACTTGGCTGTGTGTGGATTCCAACCCGCGCGGGGCCGTGGACGAGGGTCGAAGCCGACCCGGATTCCCTGATTCCTGATGGGGCTATGCCTCGTCGTTCTTGCGGCGGACGCGCCATGCCGTCCAGATCGCTGCCGCGCCACCGCAGACCAAAAGGACCGCACCGGCGATGCTCACGGGGTCGCCCGTCTTGGGGAGCATCTTGGAGATGCCGCCGGCAAGACGACCGAGTCCCGTGTTTGGCACGTTCCTCGCCGCGGGCTTCGCGACATCGGCGATGTTTACCCGTGCGACGCCCGAGGCGGGGTCGACGTCCTCCACCTTCGCCTTGGTAGCCTGCGCGGAGAAGCCCTTCGCCTGGGCATCTGCCCCTTTAAGCGTGACAGTCGCCGCATCGGCGGTGTTGTAGCCCTTTGGAGCGACGACCTCGGTGAGCGTGTAGCTGCCATCTCCGGTTCCGGGGATGGTGACCGAGCCGTCCGAGGAGGTCTTCCACACGGACGCCTTGTCCTTCTCGGCCGTGCGGGAGCCATCGGTGTCGACGTAGAGACCTTGGGAGTCCCTCACCGTGAAGCCGGCGCCGGAGAGCGCCTTGCCCGTGGCGGAGTCGACCTTGTGGATCCGGACGGACCAGGTGGCGACGCGGCACTGGCTTCCCGCCGTGGTCGTGGTGGCCTGCGTTGCCGCTACTTGGGCGGGAACGCGCAGGCGCAGCGGCGTCCTGAGGAGGAGCCTCGCGGCATGCATGGCACCCTGTGCGGGCGCCGCCACGACGGCCTGGGTGCGGGCGGGCTTGCGCGGGTACGAGAGCGTCGCCGTGTTGTCGTTGGTGTCCGCGAGGCCCGAGGTGGCCGAGGGCAGGAGCTTGGCGTCGTACGTTACCGTGACGGTGCGCACGTCCCCGCGCTGCGGGAGGACCTTCTTGAGGTCTGCAAACGAGACGGCAAGCGACGTGCCCTTGTAGGCGACCGTCGCGGCGGACGTGACGTCCTGGCCGTCCTCGCCACCCAGGCACACGCGCACGGTGGAATCGTCGATCCCGATGGAGGGATCGGAGACGTCGTCGAAGCGGTACGCGTACGCGGGGAAGCTGTCGTAGTTGCGCGGGACGGTGCCCACGATCTTGTAGTGGATGGTGTCGCCCACGGACGCGACGGCGAACTGGGACCAGTCGCCCGTGGTGCGCACGTACTTCTGCACGGTGGGAGCCTCGGCCTTCTCGGTCACGGTGCGGGCCGCGCCGCCGCCCACGAGCACGAGCACGGGGCTGGAATCCGCTGAGGAGACGAGCCAGTAGCCGTCGTCCAGCGTGACGGGCGTGCCGTCGGCCTTGATGTCCGCCTTGTCCGCAGCGGCGCCGGAGTCCTCCACGGCCCAGTCGATCCTGTTGGCGAGCTGGTCAGAGGTGTTGGCGGCAATCCAATCCGCCACGTCCTGCGCCGTGTCCGCGTTGGCACCGAGGCTACGCCAGTCGCCACGGCTGAGCGCACCCGTGAACTCGACGTCGCTCAGGCGCAGGTCGTCGCCCTTGCCGGTCACCTTGCCGGAAAGGACCCTCCACGCGCCGTAGTCGCGCGCGACACCATCCGAGGGCTGAATCGCGAGGGTGCCCTCCGCAAGCGCCTGGCGCGGCACCGCCACCAGCGCAAGCACGAGAGCCCCCAGCGCCAACGCCGCAACCCGCATATGACGTCTTGACATGACACTTCCCGTCTCGATGCACGTCCACGCAAAAAGCGCCCACCCACCCCCCGCGGCGTGCGGACGTTCTTATCTTCTGACAGGGTGTGGACACAAATTCGATACCTGAAACAAAGCTAAGTATAGTTACGACAAGGAGCTGCCCCCCCCCCGCAACATGGGGTATGGGAGAAAAGAGCATGCCTTCTTGACAATTACTATTGGGTTCGTGCCATTGGGACCGCGCACATGGACGCTCGTTCCCGCATGGGGGACGTTTGCTCCCGAGGGACGTCGTTCGCTCTGCGCGGCGGCGTTCGCTCTGCGCCGGAGACTTGCGCGGCGGGGCTACAGGACGGAGGCCACCACGCCCGCAAGCGGCACGAGTGCGATGGGCAGGAACGCCGCCGGCAGGATGTTTGCCACCTTGATGTTGGTGACGCCCATGAGGTTTGTGCCGACGGCAAGCAGCAGCACGGAGCCGGTGACGCCCATCTGCAGGATGACGGCATGGCTCAGGAGCGGGCCCACGAGGCTTGCGAGCACGCTCAGGACGCCCTCGTACACCACGAGGCTCACGCCGCAGAACGGCACGCCTATGCCCATGGTGGCCGCGAGCGGCAGGCACACCACGAGGTCGATCACGCCCTTTGCGATGAGGGTGGACGGGTCCAGCTGGATGCCGGCGGATATGGAGCCCAGTATCGCCATGGCGCCGGTGCAGCAGAACAGGGTGGACGCGACGAAGCCCTCGCTGAAGCTGCCCAGACGCTCGCCGCCGCCAAACAGCCTGTCCAGCCTGGCCTGGGCCCAGTCGCCCAGGCGGCGCACCCACCTGTCCAGGTCGATGGCGTAGCCCACGACCGAGCCCAGGGCCACGGCCATGGTGACCACCGCGATAGAGCCGCCTTTTGCGACCATGCCCTGCACGGCCACGAGCACCACGCACAGGCCCTGGCCCTTAAGGAGGAAGTCGCCCAGGTCGTCCGAAACGTGACGCTTGAACAGCAGGCCGAGCACACCGCCCACGAAAGCCTCGAGGCCGTTCA
This sequence comes from Parafannyhessea sp. LCP19S3_B1, assembly GCF_052121955.1. Lineage (NCBI taxonomy): Bacteria > Bacillati > Actinomycetota > Coriobacteriia > Coriobacteriales > Atopobiaceae > Parafannyhessea > Parafannyhessea sp. LCP19S3_B1. The sequence goes on from NZ_JBQKDH010000016.1 coordinate 10,603, forward strand.
TGAGCGCACCAAAAAGTACCACGTTCTTCTCCCCCAGTTGCGCAGGGCGGATTTCCTGCGAAAACGACATGTAGCTGTGAATGGTACACCAAGCGCGGCGGCAAGGCGCCCTTGGCGGCGCTACCTCCCCAGCAGGTCCACCAGGTCCTCCTTGCGCAGGCTCGAGAGCGACGTGCCGCCGCCCTCGCCCACCACCTGGTTGGCGAGCTCGCTCTTGGCCTCCTGCAGCGCCAGGATCCTGTCCTCCACGGTGTCGCGGGCGATGACCTTGTACACCGTGACCTCGCGCGTCTGGCCAATGCGGTGGGCGCGGTCCGTGGCCTGGTTCTGCGCGGCGGCGTTCCACCACGGGTCCGCGTGCACCACCACGGAGGCGCCCGTGAGGTTGAGGCCGGTGCCGCCCGCCTTGAGCGAAATCAGGAACACGGGCGTGTCGTCCTGGTTGAACGAATCCACCAACTGAAGGCGGCGCTTCTTGGGCGTGGCGCCCGTGAGCATGTAGTGGGCGACGCCGTGCGCGTCCAGCCGCTGCGCAATGAGGTCCAGGTAGCTTGTGAACTGCGAGAACACCAGGACCTTGGCCTGGGCGTCCACCACGCGCTCCACGAGCGAGAAGATCGTGTCGAGCTTGGCCGAGGGGCCGTCGTAGTCCTCGTACACCAGGCGAGGGTCGCAGCACAGCTGACGCAGGCGCATGAGCTCCGCGAGCACCTGCAGCTTGCCGCGGGTGAACTCCTGGTCGGTCTGGGACGTGAGCGAGAGGCGCAGCGCCTGCTCGTGCGCGTTGTACAGCTGGCGCTGCTCGCCCTCGAGCTGCGCGTACACCACCTGCTCCAGCTTGTCGGGCAGGTCGCTCAGCACGTCGCGCTTCAGGCGGCGCAGCACGAACGGGCCTATGGCCGCGCGCAGCCTGTTGGCGCAGTCCGCGTCGCCCGCGAGGATGGGGTCCTCGTACCTCTCGCGAAAGCGGTCGTAGCCGCCCAGGAGCCCCGGCATGAGGTAGTCGAATATGCTCCAGAGCTCGGACAGGCGGTTCTCGATGGGCGTGCCCGTGAGCGCGAAGCGGTGCCGCGCCGTGACGGCCTTCACCGCGCGGGCAGAGAGCGTCTCGTGGTTCTTTATGTACTGCGCCTCGTCCAGGACCTCGCACCAGAACTCCGTGGGGGCGTAGCCCTCTATGTCGCGGCGCAGCAGGTCGTAGCTGGTTATGAGCACCTCGTGGCCGCGCTCGCGGCGGATGCGGGCGCGCTCCGGCGCCGTGCCCACCACGGGCGCCACGTCCATCTGGGGCGCGAACTTCTGGAACTCCGCCACCCAGTTGTAGACCAGGGAGGACGGGCACACCACGAGGCTCGTGCCCCTGCCGCGGTTTGCCAGCAGGAAGGATATCATCTGCACGGACTTGCCCAGACCCATCTCGTCCGCGAGGATGCCGCCAAAGCCCATGGCCGCAAGCGCGCTGAGCCACTGGAAGCCGGCGCGCTGGTACGGGCGCAGCTGGCCCGCGATCGCGGCGGGCGGCTCGAAGCGCTTGGGGTCCACGGAGCGAAATCCGTCAACGTACGCGCGGAACGACTCGTCCTTCTGCTCGTCCGTCATGATGTTGTCGAGCAGGAACGCCTTGTAACTGGGAATGCTCACCTCGCCGGCCGCAAGGTCGCGCGCGGTCAGGCCAAGCTCCTCCGCGAGGGCGGCCGCCTGCGAAAGGTCCGCGCCGGCAAGGTCCACGAACGATCCGTCGCGCAGCCGGTGGAAGCGCTGGTGGCGGCGGTAGCTGGCAAGCAGGCCAAACAGCTCGTCCAGCGGCAGGTCGTCCGCGGAGACCCTCAGGTTGATGAGGTTCGACCGCACGGAGAGCCCCACCTGCACCCTCGGCGCCTCGCGGCGCAGCATCCGGTCGAACGCGTCCGTCACGTGGACGGTGCCCGCCTCGCGAAGGCGGGCCATGCCGTCCAAAAGCAGCCTCGCGATGGCGGGAGTGTCCTTCTCGCCTATGGTCGCCACCGTGCCGCCCGCGGCCGGCAGCCTGAAGTACTGCTGCACCAGCTGGCGCGCCCGGGCCTCCCCCGCGGCGTCGCGCGCGTAGTCCGGCACGGCGTCGGGGTCGCGCGTGAGCACGGAGAGCCGGCGGGCGCCGTAGCTGGCCTCCGCGCGGCACGTCACGCCCGTGCGCACGTGGTCCAGGTAGAAGTCCAGCGTGAGGGGCTGCGGCATCTGGTCCAGCACCTCCTGCGGCGCGTCCACGCGCATGGCCTCGCCCACGCGGGGCAGCACCGCGGCCGCAAAGCGCGGCACGTCGCGCTCGCCCAGAAGCACCCGGGGCGCGTGGCTCGAATACACGCTCGTAAGGAACGGCGCCACGTCCAGCAGCCGCTTGGAGCAGCGGAAGAGCGCGTCGCGCGTCAGCGCGTACAGGTGGCCAGGCGTCGTGAAGAACTCCGCCTCGCCCTCGCGCTCCAGGTCGAACGCGCCATAGCGCGCCTCCTTAAGCCGCAGGCCCACCTGGGGGTCGCCGTCCGCGACGGTCACGTCGCGCGCCGGCTGCTGCACGCCCTCCGTCACCACCTCGACCTCGATCGTGCGGCCAACGTGTAGCGCTATGAGCTCGTCCAACTCTGGCGGCGAGAGCCGCAGCTCGCGGCCTATGGGCGTCTGCAGCCCCGGCATGCCATACACGCGCGGCGACACGCGCGAAGACGCGAAGGAGCGCCTGTTCTGCACGGCGCGCACCAGAAGCTCCGCCACGGGGCGTGACTGTGCGTCGAACATGTCGAGCGAGTGCACGAACGCGAGCTTCTTGCCGTACTCGTGAAACGCGCCCGCCAAGATGTCCTGCGCAAGGTCGCCCACGTCGCGCACCACGTACGAGCCGCGCGGCCCCGCTATCCTCAGGCGCAGGTACCAGTCGTACTCGTGCTCGAGCGTCACCTTGAGGCCCACGGTCCCAGGCGCCGCGTCCGTCGCGGAGGCCACGCGCACCGGGGCCGGCGCGCACGCGCGGTCCAGGTAGTCGCCCAGCACGCGCGAGGTGCCCGTCTGGCCCTGCGGGCTGTGGCCCTTGTACGCGCCCGCGTTGCGGTTGAAGTCCAGCGCCAGCGCGATGCTGTGCTTGCACGGCCCCGGGTAGCGCCGCGCCGCCGGGCAGGTGCAGTGGTAGTCCACCACCTCGTCCGCGGCCTCGTCAATGGTGATGCCGCAGCGGTAGTGGTCCTCGTATCCGCTCGAGCTGTCGACGCACGCCTCGATGCTGATGCGCGAGCCGCTGTAGCTGCAGGAGCGGTTCCATATGCGGTCGCTGCGCTGCGCTATGATGCGCCCACGCCCCAGCACCGCCGGCCTGCAGACCTTGGACAGCGACTTCTCGGATATCAAGCGACGACCTCCTGCCCCTCTTTCCTGCGCGACGCCACGCCCGCGCCACATGGCGACCCCGCGGGCGAGAAGAACGTGTTCCCGTCGTTGGTGCCATATCGTAAGCCATTCGTTCCCGCAATTGCGAAAACCGGCGTCTCGCGTATCTTTTTAGCGTAGCGCGTTTCGGGCGCGGCGGAGGCGTGTTTCTCCAACGGCCCCGTCAGCCGCGCGCCTTCGCGCGGACGAGCGGTCCCAGCCCAAACTGGCTCACGGTGATCGCCACGAAGATGAGGACGAAGCCCACCATCAGAGAGGGCGTGACCTTCTCGCCGTAGAACACGATGGAGAACAGCACCGCGAACACGCTCTCGAGCGAGAGCAGGAGCGCGGCCTGCGCCGGCGGCACGTGGCGCTGGCCAACGTTCTGCAGCAGCAGCGCCGCCACCGTGGAGCCAAGCACCACGTAGGCCATGCACCCCCAGAACCGCGGCGTCAGCGCGGCGAAGTTGGGCACGGGCTCCGCCACCAGCGCCACGGCGGTGCACAGCACGGCCGAAAGCGCAAACATCACCGTCGTGATGACCATGGCGTCGTGCGCGCGCCCAAAGCGGCCCACGGCCACGATGTTGAGCGCGAAGAACAGGGACGAAACGAGCGTGACCACGTCGCCAAACCCCAGGCCAAAGCCGCGCTCGCCGGAAAGCGCCAGAAACCCCACGCCCGTAAGGCACAAGAGCGCCGCAACCACGCTGTTTGCGCCGGGCCGCCTGCGCAGGAACGCCCAGTTAAGAAACGGCACCATCACGCAGTACGTCGCCGTGAGAAACGCGTTCCTGCCGGGCGTGGTGCCCGAAAGGCCCACGTTCTGGATGATGAACGCGACGGCCTCCGGAAGGCCGATCGCCACGCCCGCCAGCACGTGGCTCGCGTCCAGGTAGCGCGCGAGGCGGCGGTGGAAGATGACAACCATCACCAGCGTCGCCAGGCAGAAGCGCACCGCGATGATCCAGATGGGGGTCATGGCGTCCAGCGTGTCCTTCAGGACCACGAACGCGCCTCCCCAGATGACGGCCGCAAGCAGCAGCCCCAGCTCGAACGCCCACACCGGCGGCTCGCGGCGCGCGCCCGCGGCACTCGTTCCCGCGCCCGCGCCCGCGCGCAACGCTTCCCTCGACACTACAGCCTCCCCCTTCTGGCCTCGGCCCTCAGCTCGTCCGCCTGCCGGCGGTCGGGCGCAAACTGGCTCACCAGGACCGCCCCGAAGATGAGGGCGAACCCCGCAAGCAGGGAGGGCGTGATCTTCTCGCCGTAGAACGCGACGGAGAACGCCGCCGCGAACACGCTCTCGAACGAGAGCAGGAGTGCCACCTGGGACGACGGCAGGTGCCGCTGTGCGACGTTCTGCACGAGCAGCCCCACGACGGTGGTCGCAATGGTTATGTACGCCAGCTCTGCGGCGAACTCCGCCGTGAACGCGGATGCCGCGGGCGCCGGCTCAAGCGCGACCGCCCACCCCAGGCACACGAGCGCGCACGTCGCAAGCATGACGAACGTCAGGCACACGGCGTCGTGCGCGCGGCCCAGGCGCCCTACGGCCACCATGTTGCTCGCGTACATCAGCGCGGAGAGGAGCGTGAGCCAGTCGCCCGCGCCCAGGCTCAAGCTCTGCCGCCCCGTAAGCGACAGCAGCCCCACCCCGGCCAGGCACATGAGCGCCGCTACCACGTTGTTTGCGCCCGGCCGACGGCGCTCGACCGCCCACGCCAGAAACGGCACCATCACGCAGTACGTGGCCGTGAGGAACGCGTTGCGCCCGGGCGAGGTCTGCGTGAGTCCCAGGTTCTGCAGCAGAAACCCCAGCGCCTCCGGCAGGCCCACCACCACGCCGGCCAGCACGTGGCTGAGGTCGATGGTCCGCGCGATGCGCCGCCAGAATGCCACGCCCAGCACAAGGGCCGCCAGCCCAAAGCGCATGGCAAGCAGCCACGACGTGGCCACGGCCTCCATCGCGTCCTTTATCACCACGTACGACGCGCCGTACGCCACGGTGGTCAGCACCACGGCCACGGCGTACGCCCAGCTTGGTATGTTCCGGGGAGTGTTCATCCCACCGATTATATGGCATGGGCGGCGGCGCCCTGGGCAAGAAGGACGTGCCACGAGGGGTCGCGGCACACGGGCGCGCGACGGCCTTCGGACACGCACAATCCCGCATACAGCCCGACGCCGCCTGGCGTGGGGCCTACTTCGGAAGCCCGGCCACGACCTCGCGCATGTCCCGCTCGAACGCCGCGAGCGCGGGAATGTAGCGCTCCAGGATGTCGCGCGCGGCGACCGCGGACACGCTCGGATTGTCCAGAGTGGCATCATGTATCTGTGGAAGCTCGCTCCTGAGCCGCAGCATGGAAAGCCAGCTCTTCTCGTCCGTAATCAGCCCGTTGTAGAGCGCCTTGGAAAGGAGCTCGCGCGTGGTCCCCTCCGGGAAGTCGTCGACGCCCCAACCGTCCGCCAAGACGCACCGCATGGTCGCGCACGCGGAGTCGAACGCGCGCGAGAACTGGTCCAGCAGCCCGCAGAGCACGTAGTCGTCGGCGAAGACCGGCTTCTGATACGCCAACGCGAGGGATGCGTTTAGCCTGACAAGCCGACCCAGCCCGATTTCGTAGCCCATCGTCATCCGCAGCCTCCATGCCCACGGTGAGCACCCAAACCAAGGGCGCCGCACTTCTCGTGCGTGCGAATGATTATAGGTGCCGCGCGTGCTTGCGCCCTCCCCCGCCCGGGACGACAGCCATCAATCGCGACACCAAATGACCACGCTTCCGCGTCAAGTCCCGCCCCTAACGATATTTCTACCGAACTTGAATGTATTGTGGCGACAAACACACGCCGTGGCATAAAATGGGTCTGACCGGCCGCATGGGCCAGTCACACACCGGACAGTGGCGCGCGGGACAAGGCCCGACGCGCTTGATGTGGTGGAGAGGAGAACCATGCAGTATTCCGCAGAAGTGGAGCGTATGTGCACTGTCGCCAAGGGCGCATACCACGGTCCTGCGCCCATTCCCGAGGAGGGCAAGTGGGTCCAGGCCAAGGAGATCTCTGACATCTCTGGCTACACGCACGGTGTAGGCTGGTGCGCACCCCAGCAGGGCGCCTGCAAGCTCAGCCTCAACGTCAAGCAGGGTGTCATTGAGGAGTGCCTGATCGAGACGATCGGCTGCTCCGGCATGACGCACTCCGCGGCAATGGCGGCCGAGATCCTTCCCGGCAAGACCATCCTCGAGGCGCTGAACACCGACCTCGTCTGCGACGCCATCAACGTCGCCATGCGCGAGCTCTTCCTGCAGATCGTCTACGGCCGCACCCAGACTGCGTTCTCCGAGGACGGCCTGCCCGTCGGCACCGGCCTCGACGACCTTGGCAAGGGCCTCCGCTCCATGGTGGGCACCACCTACGGCACCAAGGCCAAGGGCGCCCGCTACCTCGAGCTGACCCAGGGCTACATCACGAAGATGGCCCTCAACAAGGACGACGAGATCATCGGCTTCGAGTTCCTTAACCTCGGCAAGTTCACCGACGCCATCAAGGCCGGCACCGATCCCAAGGAGGCCGTCGAGGGCGCCATGGGCCGCTACGGCCAGTGGGACAACCCCGCCAAGGTCATCGATCCTCGCGAAGAGTAGGAAGGGAGCTGAATACACATGGCAATCACGTTCGAAGGCTACGAGCGCCGCATCGACAAGATCAACAAGACCTGCGCAGAGTACGGCATTGCTGACCTTGAGGAAGCTCGCAAGATCTGCACCGACCTCGGCTTCGATCCCTACCAGATCACCGAGGGCATTCAGTCCATCGCGTTCGAGAACGCAAAGTGGGCATACGTCCTTGGCTGCGCCATCGCCGTCAAGAAGGGCGTAAAGACCGCGTCCGAGGCCGCCGCCGCCATCGGCATCGGCCTGCAGGCGTTCTGCGTCCCCGGCTCCGTCGCCGAGGAGCGCAAGGTCGGCCTGGGCCACGGCAACCTGGGCGCCATGCTGCTTGGCGAGGACACCGAGTGCTTCGCGTTCCTGGCCGGCCACGAGTCCTTCGCTGCCGCCGAGGGCGCCATCGGCATCGCCAACAACGCCAACAAGGCCCGCAAGAAGCCGCTGCGCGTCATCCTGAACGGCCTTGGCAAGGACGCCGCCCAGATCATCGCCCGCATCAACGGCTTCACCTACGTCCAGACCAAGTTCGACTACTACACCAGCGAGCTTGAGATCGTGCGCGAGGTCCCCTACTCCGAGGGCCCGCGTGCCGCCGTCAAGTGCTACGGCGCCGACGACGTCCGCGAGGGCGTTGCCATCATGTGGCACGAGAACGTCGACATCTCGATCACCGGCAACTCCACCAACCCCACGCGCTTCCAGCACCCCGTCGCGGGCACCTACTTCAAGGAGCGCGTCCTGGCCGGCAAGAAGTACTTCTCCGTCGCCTCTGGTGGCGGCACCGGCCGCACGCTGCACCCGGACAACATGGCCGCCGGCCCTGCCTCCTACGGCATGACCGACACCATGGGCCGCATGCACTCCAGCGCCCAGTTCGCCGGCTCCAGCTCCGTGCCTGCGCACGTTGACATGATGGGCCTCATCGGCATGGGCAACAACCCCATGGTCGGCTGCACCGTCGCGTGCGCCGTCGCCGTCGAGGAAGCCCTCACCAAGTAGGACCTTTCCCCACAAGGGCAGCACGGGACCCGTCACCTCGGTGGCGGGTCCCGTTTTTTGCGCGCACGCACGCGCGCCGCGGGCGAGAAGGACGGCGCCCATCGCCCCGGCACGCTCGGCGTGACGCCGGCACGGGCTTCCGACGCTGGGGGCGCCTGACCTACAACGTCCCCGCAAGGCTCACGATTGCCTGGACGGTCGCCTCCACCTGCTCCCCGCCAGATGTCGTGGCCTTACGGTCACCGTCCTGCCTGCCGTAGCTGCCAAACCCCGCGTGGTTTCCGCCCCTGATCCGCACCTCGCGGTAGTCGCTCGGCAGGTTTGCAAGGCAGCTGTTGTATCTGTCGCGGTTGAGAACGCCATCGCGCGTTCCAGTAACAAGCAGGACGCGAAGCCCGCTTTTGGAAATTTCGCCGGAAGAGTATGCCGCAAGCAGCACAAGCCCCCGGTACTCGCTCGCGTGGCTCCCGGCATAGCTTGCGGCCATCGCACCTCCCAGGGAGTGGCCGCCCATCATCCATGGCACGTTCAGGGGGTCGCACCCCGCCGCTCTCAGTGCATCCTCAAGCTCGCCCCGGCTGCGGTCCGCCGCGTTCGGTGCAAGCACCGCAAGGTTCTCGGGCATCCGGGTGAGCGCGCACGCAATGCCGCGCTCCGCAAGGCGCCGCAGCAGGGGCGCGTACGCGGTCGCCTCCACCTTGCCGCCGGGATAGAACACGAGCGCGGCGCTTACGCGGCCCGCATCGCTCGGCACAAACAGCACGTCACCGCTGTCGAGCCGCTTTACCCGCACTTCGGAAGAGGTCTCAAGCGCCTCCCACGCAGTCGCCGTCGCATGGCTGTAACTTGCGGCGTAGATGTGGATTCCCAGGCAAAGGACGAGCAAGACCGCCACAAGCGCCACGACCATCCCCAGCAGCACCCTGCGCACGCGATGGCGCTTCCCATGGCCCTGTCCTCCTCCGCCAAGAGGGGCGTTCTGCTCCCCGCGTCTTCCCATGCAAGCTCCCTTCAAAACGCACTCGGATTGTCTCAGGCTAGCACGGCCGCGTCGCGGCAGCGCGCGGGCGAGAAAAACTTTTATGCCCCGTGACAGGCGTCGCGGGAAGCGCCGCTAACGTTCCCGTCATAAAAAGGGCGCCCCGTAGGAGCGCCCTTGCGGAAGTCCTATGTTGCCCGTGTTGACCTCGTGTTGCCCGAAGGCGGTGTCGCGCCAGGCCCTAGAACATGCCCAGGAAGCCGTGGACGAAGAGCGCGGCGAGCGCCGCGCCCACAAACGGGGCGATGCCCGGCACGATCAGGCCGTACTTCCAGTTGTTGTCGCACTTGCCCTTGATGGGGAGCAGCTGGTAGGCAAGGCGGGGACCAAGGTCGCGCGCCTGGTTCATGGCGAATCCGGTGATGCCGCCCATGCCCATGCCCACGGCCCACACGATGATTCCGACGGAGATGGCAAGCAGCAGGACGTTGTCGCCGGCGCGGCTGGCGGCGGCGAGGATGGCGGAGATGAAGACGAAGGTGCAGGTGGCCTCGCAGAAGAAGTCACGCGGGAGGTTCTGGACGATGGGGTTGGTGCTGAAGATGTTGCGCTTTGCGACGGCGCTCACCTCGGGGTCGCCCTCGGACGCCTTGAAGTCGTCCGCGTACATGAACCACGCCAGGACCGCACCGAAGAACGCGCCGAGTATGTCCGCCACGACGTACGGCACGAAGCTGGACCACGGCACCAGGCCGATCATGCACTGCGCAAGCACCATGGCCGGGTTCATGCAGACGGCGCCGCCAAAGATGAAGAGCGCGACGGAGATGCCGAACGACCACGTGGTGATTGCGAACATGTGGCCGGAGCCGTGGTACTTGGTGCCCTTGAGCACGGTGTCGCAGTGAACCCCGACACCGAACACGATCATGAGGGCAGTAGCCCCAAACTCCGCCAGAACGTTGTACGGCATTGCTTCTCCTTACGCCATGGGCTTTGCCACCTGCGATCGGCTGCACCCCGCGAGCAGGCGACGTCTACGGACAATATTTTACCGCTCACCAAATACGCAACCTCTTTAAGAGTTGTGAAGATGGCCAATCCCGCGAATAAACACAGCGCGATTGGGAATGCCCTCGGAATCGCGTCAAGTTGCCGCCAAATGGCTCGCGTGCCATAAAATTCCAACACTTATTGGGTACTCTGTCTAAAAACACAGGCGAGAAGGACGGCCGCCAAGGGCCGCAGCCTACACGTGCGCCCCGTGACGGCGGCGCGGTAAGGAGCCCGTTTGAACGACTACATCCTAAGCTGCTGCTCCACGGTCGACGTGACCGAGGACTTTCTGCGCAGCCGCGACATCGAGTACGTGTACTTCAACTACAACATCGACGGCGAGGCCTGCCACGACGACTTTGGCCGCACCAACTCCCCCGCCACGCTGTACGCGCGCATGCTCGCCGGCGCGGACGTGGTGACGTCCCAGGTGTCCGTGGGCGAGTACCAGGAGTTCTGGCGGCCGTTCCTCGAGGCCGGCAAAGATGTGCTGCACGTAACGCTGTCCTCCGGCATATCCGGCACGTACAACTCCGCATGCACCGCGCGAGACCTGCTGAAGGACGAGTACCCCAACCAGAAGATCGTGGTGGTGGACTCGTTGTGCGCCTCCTCCGGCTACGGCATGCTCATGGACAGGCTCGCCGACCTCAGGCGCGAGGGCATGGGTCTGGAGGAGCTTGCGGCCTGGGCCAGGCAGCACCGCCAGGAGGTGCAGCACTGGTTCTTCTCGTCAGACCTGACGTTCTTCGTGCGCGGCGGGCGCATCAGCAAGGTCGCGGGCGTCGCGGGCGGGCTGCTGCGCATCTGCCCCGTGATGGACGTGGCGCCGGACGGGAGCCTTGCCGTGATCGAGAAGATTCGCACGAAGGCGAAGGCCGAGAGGCGCGTGGTCGACATCATGCGCGCGACCGCCTTTGGGGGCGAGCGCTACACGGGACGCGCCTTTCTGTGCAACTCCGAGTGCGCGGACGACGCACGCGACGTCGCCACGATGGTTGAGCAGGCGTTTCCGCAGATGGACGGCCATGTGCAGGTGTTCGACATCGGCGCCACCATCGGCTGCCACACGGGACCGGGCACCGTGGCGCTGTTCTTCTGGGGCGATGCCGCCGGCAGGAAGTCGGCCGCAAGGTAGCGTCGTGCCCGGAAGTCCCGGTGCGCCTAGCAGTCCTGGTTGAAGAACCACTGGTACAGGTCGAGCTCGCCCGGCTTGCTCAGGCTGGTCTCGAACGTGACGGAGCCGGGCTCGTCCTCCGGCTTCAGGAGGTCCGCCTTCGCGAGCAGACTCCTCAGGCGGCGGGCCGTGCCCTCGGCGCCGTCGAAGAACGGGACGTCGCCCACCACGGAGCGAATCTGCCGCCGCACGAACGGGTAGTGCGTGCAGCCCAGAACGACGCTGTCCACCGTGCCGCGGTACTGCCCCACCAGACGCTCCAGCAGCTCCGTGAGGTCCGGCGCGTCCAGGTTGCCCTGCTCGATGCGGGCGGCAAGGCCGGGGCACGGCGCGGGGATGACGGTGGAGTCAGACCCCCACTCCTGCGCGAGCTTGTGGAACTTGTCGAGCTTGAGGGTGATGGGCGTCGCCATGACCAGGATGCGGTCGTGCCTGGGGGCAAGCGTCGCCGGCTTGAGCGCGGGTTCCACGCCCACGATGGGAAGGTCCGGGTAGTCGCCGCGCAGGCGGGCGGCCGCGACGCTCGTCGCGGTGTTGCACGCGATCACGATGGCCTTTGCGCCGCCGTCCAGCAGACGCTCCACGTTTGCGCGCGAGAGCCTCAGCACCTCGTCCGTGCTCTTCTCGCCATACGGCGCGTTTGCCGAGTCGCCAAAGAACACGAAGTCCTCGTGCGGCAGCGCGGCAACCATGCTGCGCAGGACGCTGATGCCGCCGACGCCGGAGTCGAAGACGCCGACACAACCCTCTTTGCCCAAAACGTGCCTCCATCCCGGCGCCGCGGGTGCGGCGCTTTGCCCGTGCGCCCGCGCGGGCGCAGGTAGATAGTCTACCGCACCGTTGTCGAACTTGTATGTGCCGCCGGGCGCGCCGGCCCCTTTGGGCGGCGGGCGGCGCCGTCATTTGTGGCGGCTCGGTGGGCGGAGGCGCGCTGTCGGCCTTGCCCGCATGGCGCGCGTGCCTTTTGGGTAACCTTGTGCCATCCGCACAAAGGCGAAAGACAGGAGCATTCCTTGAGCAACGAAGGCAAGAAGGTCAAGGTCCACTACACGGGCACCCTCGACGACGGCACCAAGTTCGACTCTTCGTACGACCGCAACGAGCCGCTGGCATTTACCTGCATGGCGGGACAGATGATCGCCGGCTTCGACAACGCGGTGAAGGACATGGAGCCCGGCCAGACGGTCAACGTGCGCCTGGAGCCCAAGGACGCGTACGGCGAGCACCGCGACGACCTGGTCCAGACCATCCCCCTGGCGCAGCTGCCCGGCGCGGAGGAGCTCGAGCCCGGCGCCAAGGTCATGCTCTCTGGCATGGACGGCCGTCCGTTCCCCGCGCAGGTGGTCGAGAAGGACGAGTCCACGATCACGTTTGACCTCAACCACGAGATGGCGGGCAAGGCCCTGAACTTCGAGATCACCCTGCTCGAGGTCGAGGACTAACCGGGCCTCACGCCACGGGAGCATATACTCCATGCAGCCGCCTGCGTCCACGGACGCGGGTGGCTTTTTGTTGCCGCGCGGATGCAGCGTGCCCAGGGCACCGCACGGGCCCACCCAAGCGGCGCCGAGGGCAGGTTCGAGGCAGACCGATGGCTAGCTCAAGGCAGGCAAACGGCACAACTTCCCTTGGAAAACGTGGGAGACTCGCACGTTTTTCCTAGGGTAAAACGTGCGAGTTTTGTAACGTCGCTGGTCAGAGGGTTGGCTCGTCAACGTCCCGCTCTGGGCGATCGGGCAGCTTGGCAAGCTCGCGTAGCGTTAGGGCCCCTCACCTGCCCGGCAGCAGAAGTTCGGGCGTCTGGGCTCCGGTCGCTCCCCTACCCGCGCCTGCCCATGAGGCCGGTCGCAAGGCCTGCGAGGTCGCTCAGGCCAAGCCCCGTGCTCTTCTCGACCTTGTCCAGAAGCTCGCCCATGCTGGCAGACTCCGCAATCGCCCGGTGCAGCTCCTCGGCGCTCGCCGAGACCCCCGCCCTCTCCACGAGCTCCGCTATCGTGCCCAGGTCCAGCTGCTTCAGCATGGCCAGCGCCTCGTCCGACCTGCCCATCATCACGGCCATCGCCAGCTTGTGCGCGTCGACGCCACCAAAGTCCGCCATGCCACTCCCAACCTCTCGCGCCGCCACGGCGTGCGTACGCAACCAACAGAGTTCGTCCATCATACGAGAAGAGCCGCCGCCTTGCCTGCGTCGCCGCTATAGTGGTGAGGCGAGAAACACATCCCCCACCATCGAAGCGGAGACCCCATGCCAAGCTCTTCCTACCTCGCCAAGCAGATGATCGTGATGAGGCGCGACCTCAAGATGCGCAAGGGCAAGATCGCTGCACAGGCCGGCCACGCGTGCGTGGAGGCCGTGCTCATGGCGCTTGCGCGCGAGCACCGCCTTGACCAGGTGCGCCTTGCCACCGCGGAGGACGGGAGTCCCACGTGGGTGTACCTGGACGCGGACGGCACGCCGCGCACGGCGCTTTCCGACTGGTTCGACGCCGGCGTCGCGAAGGTGTGCGTGTACGTGGACTCCGAGGAGGCGCTGCTGCGCATCGCGGACCAGGGCCGCGAGCGCGGCTTTGCCGTTGCGCTCATACGCGATGCCGGCCTCACGGAGTTCCACGGCGAGGCCACGTACACCTGCCTCGCGTTCGAGCCGCTCCGCGCAGAGGACGTCGACCCCATCACCGGCGAGCTGCCGCTGTACTAGCCGCGGGGCCGCAGGGCGGCCGTCCCGCGGCCCCGCGCACACGCGTGCCCGCGTCCTTCTCGCCCAGTGGCGGCCATCGCGCGGCACGATGGCGCGTTATCGAATACGCAACTATTACCGAACGGTACCGTTTTCGCGCCGCCCGCGTCCCAACGCTACCATGGGTAGACCAAGCTGGGCGCACCTGCGCTCGGCGCGCCACCATGCAACACGAAGGGACAACCATGCGCATAGCCGACATCCTCAAGAGCAAGCAGACCTTCTCGTACGAGATCTTCCCGCCCAAGGGGGACATGTCGGTTGTGCAGGCCACCGGTATCGCGGAGCGCCTCATGCAGAACTCGCCGGACTGGATATCGGTCACGTTCAGCGCGGGCGGCTCCGGCAACTCGCAGAACACCGTCAGCGTGGCCAAGGCCATCCAGGCGTCCGACAAGACGCAGGCCCTGGCACACCTCACGTGCTTGGGGTCGTCGCGCGCGGACGTGGACGCCTACGTACAGAAGATCCAGGCGGCCGGCGTCCAGAACGTGCTGGCGCTGCGCGGCGACCGCGCGCCCGGACGCGACGTGATCGACTTCGAGCACGCGTCGGACCTGGTGGCGTACCTCAAGCAGGCCGGCCTGTGCGTGGGCGCCGCATGCTACCCTGAGGGTCACCTCGAGTCCCCCTCGCTCCAGGCGGACATCGAGCACCTCAAGGCCAAGGTCGACGCCGGCGCGGACTTCCTGGTGACGCAGCTCTTCTTCGACAACGAGGACTTCTACCGCTTCCGCGACCGCTGCAGCCGCGCGCACATCAAGGTGCCCATCGTGTGCGGCATCATGCCGTTCACCAGCGTGCAGCAGATCCAGCGCATGGCGTTCACCTGCGGCGCCTCTATCCCGGCCGCAGTCATCAAGCGCCTGGTCGCCGCCGGCGATAGCAAGCAGGCCCAGCAGGACGCCGGCGTCGCGTACGCGTGCGAGCAGCTGGTGGACCTTGCCCGCAACGGCGTGGACGGCCTGCACGTCTACACCATGAACCGCCCGTCCGTCGCGGACGCCACGCACGACTGCCTGCTGCGGGCGGGCTACGTGGAGGCCTAGACCATGCCCGTCGCGCCAACGCTCAAGAGCTACCAGATAGACGCGCTTGACCGCAAGGAGGTCCTGCGCTACCTGGGCTACCGCGGCCAGGAGGTCACGCCGGAGCTCGACGCCCGCCTGGATGCGGCCATCGCAAGCTGCCTTGCCATCGGGCGCGCACGCGCAAGCATTGCCGTGTACGACGTCGCCGGGCGAGAAGAGCTTCCCGACGGGACCCCGCAGGTCACCCTGACAGACACCGCGCTCACGCTCGTGGGCACGTCCATGCAGCGCCACATGGCGGGCGCCCGCAAGGTGGGCGTGCTCGCCGTCACCATAGGCATGGGCGTGGAGCGCGAGCTCAAGCGTCTCTCGCTCACGGACCACCTGGACCAGGTGCTGTTTGACGCCGCGGCCACCACCATGGTGGAGCGCGCGGCTGACGCGGCGGAGGCCACGCTCGTGGGCATGGCCGCGCGCGAGGGGCTGTACACCAACTTCCGCTTCTCGCCGGGCTACGGCGACATGCCCATGCAGACCCAGCCCGTGCTGCTCGACGCGCTCGACGCGCGCCGCCGCCTGGGCATCACCCTAAGCCCCACCCTGCTCATGACCCCCACCAAGAGCGTGACGGCCGTCGTGGGCATGTTCGACGCGCCGCAGCCCTCCACGCACGCAAGCTGCGCGGACTGCTTCTGCCGCGCGTTCTGCAACCTCCGCGCCACCACAGGAAGGACCTGCCATGACTGACGCAACCACCAAGACGCCCGCCGCCGGCAGGACCGCCGGCAAAAACGTGGGCACCATCGACGCCCGCAAGTACTTTGGCACGTACGACCACCGCACCCTGCGCGTCAAGGACGACCACCTGCGCCGCGTGCTCGCGGGGCAGGACCTCCTGCTGTTCGACGGCGCCATGGGCACGCAACTGCAGGAGCGCGGCCTTGCGGCCGGCGAGGTGCCAGAGCTTCTGTGCCTCACCAACCCGCAGCAGATAACCCAGATCCACCAGGCGTACGTGCAGGCGGGCTCCGAGGTCGTCACCACCAACACCTTTGGCGCGAGCGCACCCAAGCTGGGGGATGCGGCCACGGTGGAGGAGGTCTTCTCGGCCGCCGTCGCCTGCGCAAAGGCCTCCGGCGCGCGCTACGTCGCCGCGGACATCGGCCCCACCGGCTCGCTCCTCGAGCCCATGGGCACGCTGCCGTTCGACGACGCGTACGAGCTGTTTGCCCAGCAGGTGCGCGCGGCCGACGCCGCGGGCGCGGACCTGTTCATCATCGAGACCATGGCGGACCTCGCAGAGGCCAAAGCGGCCGTGCTCGCGGCAAAGGAGTGCTCCGACCTGCCCATATTCTGCACCATGACCTTCGACGAGGACGGCCGCACCTTCCTGGGCACCACGCCGGAGGTCGCGGCGAAGACCCTCAGCTCGCTCGGCGCCAACGTCGTGGGCATCAACTGCTCGCTTGGCCCCAAGGACGTGGCGCCGCTCGTGCGCCGCATGCTGCCGTGGTCCAGCGTGCCGGTGATGGCACAGGCAAACGCGGGCCTTCCCCACGTGGAGGACGGCGTCACGCTGTACGACATCAAGCCCGCGGAGTACTGCGAGGCCGTGCGCGACATGCTGGACGCCGGCGTCACGGTCATCGGCGGCTGCTGCGGCACCACGCCGGACTACATCGCGGGCGAGAGGGACCTCCTTGCCGGCCGCACCCCCGCCGCGCGCGACGTGTGCCGCGACTTCGCGGTCGCAAGCTCGCAGCGCCTGGTGAGCCTGCCGGCCGGCCACGTGGGCGTCATCGGCGAGCGCATCAACCCCACGGGCAAGCGCCGCATGAAGGAGGCCCTGCGCTCCGGCAACTACGACTACGTTATGCAGGAGGCCATCAGCCAGACGGACGCCGGCGCCCAGGTGCTGGACGTGAACGCCGGTCTGCCCGAGATAGACGAGTCCGCGACGCTGCGTCGCCTGATGGCAGACCTCCAGGGCGTAACGAACCTCCCGCTGCAGGTGGACTCCGCCGTGCCGGCCACCATCGAGGCGGCCGTCCGCAGCTACCCGGGCAAGCCCATCATCAACTCCACCAACGGCAAGCAAGAGACCATGGACGCCGTCATCCCCATAGCGGCGCACTACGGCTGCGCGCTGGTGGCCCTTACCATAGACGAGAAGGGCATACCCCAGACGGCGGAGGGTCGCCTTGGGGTGGCGCGTAGGATCGTGGCCGCGACGGACGCCGCCGGGATTCCGCGCCAGGACGTGGTGGTGGACTGCCTGTGCATGGCGGCCTCCACGGACCAGAGCGCCCCGCGCGCCATACTCGACGGCATCGCCCTGGTCAAGCGCGAGCTCCCGGGCGTGCGCACGGTGCTCGGCGTGTCCAACATCAGCTTTGGCCTGCCGTTCCGCCCGCTGGTGAACGCCACGTTCCTGGCGGCCGCGTTTGCGGCCGGGCTCGACCTGTGCATCATCAACCCGTGCCAGCAGCGCATGATGGACGTGGTCAACAGCTGGCGTGTGCTCTCCGGCGAGGACCAGAGCGCCCAGGCGTACGTGGCTGGCTACGCCGGCAGGAGCGACGCCGCCCCAGCCACGGGCGCGGCAGCCGCCGGCACCGCGACCCCCGCCGCCGGCACGTCCGCGCAGGGGCAGGGCGAGCCCGCACCCGCGGCGGACAACCCCGTGGCCCAGGCCAGGGCCATGGTGCTTGCCGGGCGCAAGGGCCCGATGCCTGCCCTGATGCGCGATATTCTCGCCACGCACGACGTGCTGTTTGCCATAAACGACGTGCTGATTCCCGCCCTGGACGAGGTGGGCGTGCGCTTCGAGAAGGGCACGTTCTTCCTGCCGCAGCTCATGGCCTCGGCCGAGGCGGCCAAGGCCGGCTTCAACACCATCAAGGAGGCGAACGACGCCACGGGCGTCGAGGTTGCCTCCAAGGGCAAGGTCGCGATATGCACCGTGAAGGGCGACATCCACGACATCGGCAAGAACATCGTGAAGATGCTGCTCGAGAACTACGGATACGACGTGATCGACCTGGGCCGCGACGTTGACCCGCAGGTGGTGGTGGACACCGTGGTCCGCGAGCACCTGCAGGTTGTGGGGCTTTCCGCCCTGATGACGGCGACCGTGCCGGCCATGGCCGAAACCATAGAGCTGCTGCGCAAGCAGGCGCCGTGGTGCAAGGTCATCGTGGGTGGCGCGGTGCTGAACCCGGAGTACGCCAAGATGGTGGGCGCGGACTACTACGCGAAGGACGCCGCGGAGTCCGCCCGCATCGTGGGAGAGATCCTGATCAAGTAGCGGCGCCGGCGCTACTTGATCAGGCGGCTGCGCATGATCCAGACCGCGGCCGCCACGGAAAGCACGACGGACAGCACCAGCGGGAACACCCACGCCTCGTCCAGCGGCAGCGCGGTGTTCATGCCGTAGAACGAGAACACCATCGTCGGCATCGAAAGCACCAGCGTGATGATGGCGAGCGTGCGCATCGTGAGGTTCAGGTTGTTGTTGATTATCGAGCCAAACGTGTCCATCGTCTCGTTGAAGACCTCAGTGTAGATGCCGCACATCTCGATGGCCTGCCTAACCTCGATGGAGACGTCGTCCAACAGGTCGCGGTCGTCCTCGTACAGCCGCACGGTGCGCCCGTAGCCAATGCGCCTGACCGTGGCGTCCAGCGCCTTGAGCGAGGTGGAGAAGTACACGAGCGACTTCTCGAAGCCGAGCATCTTGATGAGGTCCGCATTGCGCATGGAGCGGCGGAGCTTGCGCTCGTTCTCGCGGAACTGCCGGTTGATGGAGCGCAGGTCCGCCTGGTAGCGACGCGATATGAACAGCAGCATCTGCAGCAGCAGGCGCGTGCGCTGCGCCGTGTTGACGCCGGAGATGCGTCCGCCGGCCACCGCGTCCACCGTCGCGTTTGGCTTGAGGCTCACAGTCATAATGGCGTCCTGCTCCGGCAGAAACAGCACGGCCAGCGGGTGCGTGTCGTACTGCACGATGGAAGGGTCCACGGCCTCGCGCTCATCCTCCACAAACGGGCAGTCCACGATCACGAGCGCCTGCCCGGTCTCCGCGTCCAGGTCTACCCGGGACGTCTCCTCGTCGTCGAGCGCGGACGTCACGAACTCCGGGTTCACGTGCAGCTCTTCCAGCATCCAGCGGCGCTCCTCCTGCGTGGGCGCCACCACGCTGATCCAGCACCCCCGCACGGGAGCGTCGACCCTGCCCGTGAACGGCACCTTCGTACCGTCCGCGGCAACCTCGTGCGACGTCTTGTAGTACTCGATCATGGGGCCTCGCAATCGCAGCCGTCAGGCATCTTGCGTCAACCTGAGCTACAGACAGGCTACACCATATCCGTCCGCGGACGCGCCGCGCAACGTCGACCCAGCCCCCATAAAGATATTGGGTTCTTTTAGTCTGGTCGCACAACATAGCCAATTGGGTGCATCATATCAGCAGTCGCCAGGCGTAACGTCCCTGGCTGTCCAACCACCGCATAAGCTCTTGGAGGTCATATGGGTTGTAGGGTCGTTCTGATACGCCATGGTCTTACCTACTGGAACGTAAAGAAGAAGATGCAAGGCCAGGTCAACATCCCCCTCAACCAGACAGGCATACAACAGGCTAAAAGGCTGGCGGAGAGTCTCAGGGAATACCACTTCGACGTCTGCTACTCAAGCCCACTCGACCGTGCCTACATGACTGCCAAGCTCGCGCTCGGCAATCGCAACGTTCCCATACACAAGGATCTCAGGCTGGTCGAGCACGGCTACGGCCTCCTCGAGAGCCACAGCTATAGACACTGGCCGTGGTTCCGATGGACAAGCGAGGCCTACAACTACGAGCGGCATCCCAACCTCTATCACGCGCCTGTTGGCGGAGAGTCCTTCGATGACATCTACGCCCGTGCGCAAGACTTTATCGACAATGTACTCGTACCCGAGTCCAGGCAGCGCGACGGCATTCTTATCGCAGGACATGGTGGCATAAACTGCGCAATCATTGGTCGTCTGTTCGACATCCCCCTCAAGGACTTCTGGAGCGTCAGGCAGGCAAACTGCGGATACACCGTCTTGGACGAGAAGGGCGGGTCGTTCCAAATCGCCTATTCCACTCCCGTCGAGACGAGCTTCTAGCCTATGGCCACGAGACGTCACAGCATGCCATATCAAGCCTGAGCCAAACAAGGGGTGGAGTGCATTCAATGCACCCCACCCCTTCTATCTGCTGAAGGATCATTTCGACATCGACGCGAAGTTGAAGTCTTACTCGCTCAATCCAAGTATCTTCGTAAATGGCATTCTGTTGCCTATTTCTCTTTCTCGACATTTCGTTCGAATGCCCTAACCGCTTCGGACAGCGGTACGTACCATCGTTCGAGGAACTTCTGCAACATCTGGTGACGACCCGCGTCAGGCGCAAACTCTCTTATTGGAACTCTTGGCGTTACCTCATACCCGAATTTGCTAGCCGATACAATGACAGAACCTCTGGCCACGGCCTCTGTAACATCGCACGCTAGAAACTTAGTATTTAGTACATCTGCCTTCAGCTGCATCCACAATGGATTTTTAGCAGCCGGTCCTATCACCTTTACAGCAATGTCTTTATTAAGTCCCTTGCCGTTCGTCATGCAATTGCACAGACAAGCAAATTCAAGACATACACCTAAGTGTGTGGCATATAAGAGTTCGTCATCACTGGTCATGTCGCTCATGCCGTATACGAAAGCACGGGAATCTGAATCTCTGTCTGGCGGACCACTCCCACGTAGATGCGGCACGAAAACAATCTTCGTCTTTTCGAAATTGCCATCAAGATATTCTCGGAATATCTTTTCCTGTCCCTTGTTGAAAAACTGATCCTGGTCTTTCCCTAAAGTTCTCAAAGACCACTCAAAGGAGAGTCCAGCCGACGGAACTGAAGCATAGGATGTAAATTTGTCCCTATCCACAAAGCGTCCATTGGTAATTTGCCTCTTCATTGAGGAATCGCTCAGGTCGGCATCATCCTTCAGAAGTAGTAAGCCCTCAGAAGTTCCGGTCGAATTCAGAGCCCCACCGCTTTGTAAAAGATTGCATGCGACCGCTCCAGACATGTGGTCATGTCCAGACACACATACATTACAAGTCGGTGGCAGCCCAGTCTTCTCCTGCACTTCACGCGTTACTAGTCCTCTTGGTGAACCGCTGTCAACGATATCAGCAAAAAGCGTGCTTGGAATCCGATAGTGATTGAGCACTTCACTTGACATGCAGTCGTTCTCTACATCATACGCAGCAGTCCTTGACGCCAAAGTCCTGTCTTGTCCAGCGCATCCACACAGTGTCCAGGCGATAAAATCTGCCATTGTTAGCCATGTTGCATTTTTCAAATCTGAACCGTGGTCGCGCATCCATAGAATCTTGAATAGTGCCGAATTCGAATGCGTAGGTACACCAGTTATATGGTAAAGGGTCTCCGAAAACCCCGATTCGATCGCGTTCCGAGCGTATACCTCGCCACGATTGTCGTACCAATAGATTGATCTGCTAGAGAAAGACCCATCTGGATATATGAGGACACCAGACTCTCCAACGCTAGCAATTGAAACGAACTGTATGTCCGATGACTTTGCCCCAAGCTTCAGAACGCACTTCTTCAGTAGATTGTAGACTCCATCGCATAAGCTACGAACGTCATAGTCCGTATTACTATTTGTAGTAATTTTTGGACTGGCGATTTTCTCTACAAGTAAGGAATCGCATGTTGGAAGCTCACAAAGAACGGCCTTGGTGTTGGTTGTTCCCACATCGATGCCTATTGCAAATGGCAACTGGTATCACCTCGTTTCCATTCTTGTAAGAAGCCGATCTATCCGAATGTAAGATGGCGTGGGAAGTTGTAACCCACGCCATCTTAACCTACTCACACTCAGTTAATCCTGAGCCTCAACCTCGGGATGGGTCTGCTTATAGGTGAGCTTGTAGGTGAGAAACACAAGCGCAGCGACTATGACCGCAATAACCATGGCGACAACATTCCCAGAGAATATCTGATAGATGAGATAACGGAACGGGTTCCCGCCATCGAGGAAAGCGGTGATGTTGCTACCACCAGCAGCAGACATATCATAACCTACCGTAGTTGCAAGCTTGGTAATCAGTGGCGACGCAGCAGAGCAAATCAGCAGGTCTCCAACCAGGCAGGGGATGGAGATGATGACCGCGCGCACAATATTCTGGTTGCACGCAACAACGATCATGGAGCAGAACACTGCAAGATTTGAAAGGTCAGCGACGGGAAGAGTCTCATTTCCCGGAACAATAAATGCAAGCAGGATTGCGATGGGAGTAAGAAGAAGGCCAGTAGCGATAATTGCAGGATTTCCGATGGCCACGGCGATATCGAGGCCGATGTAGAAATCCTTGCGATCCGGGAACCTCTTTGCCATGAAGTCCTTTACGCCATCGGAAACAGGAATCAGTCCGTCCATCAGAATACGTACCATGCGGGGAAGAATGTACATAACTGCAGCAAGGTAGATAGCAAGAGAAAGAACGCCCTTGAAGTCATAGCCCGCGAGAAGTCCAAGCAACACGCCAAGCATGAAACCAACCATCATCGGCTCACCGAAGATGCCAAAGCGCTTCTGAATGTGCACAGGGTCGGCCTGCAGCTTATTGAGCCCAGGAATCCTGTCGATTACCCAGTTCCCCAGCAGACCAATTGGGAAGAACACAGCACTGGAAAGTGTGGGCAGCGAAATACCAGGAAGGTTGCAATACTTCTGAGTAAGCGGTGCACACCAGTCGGCAATTTTAATAATCACGACTGCCGCAATTGCAGTTCCAAGAAGACCGAGGAAGAAATTGCCCGTCGCAACATACACAAGCGCGCCAGCAAATGCAAAGTGCCAGTAGTTCCAAATATCAATATCTACAGTCTTGGTCCACTTGAAAGCAAGCATTACAAGATTAATCACAAGAGTAAGAACAATTGCAAAAGGAGCGATTATCGAACCCCAAGTAATCGCGGACAAAGGAGCCCATCCCAAATCCACGTCAGGAAGGTTCAACCCGGTGCGCTGAACAATTGCCTTTGCAGCAGGGCCAACCTGATCACCCATCAGTGCAAAGATGGTAAAGACGCCTACGAAGCCTATGCCAACAACGAGGGCAGACCTAAAAGCTTTAGCGGGCTTAATCCTGAAGCAAAGCGCAAGTATGAATATAACGATTGGAAGCATAACAATTGCTCCCAGTCCCAAAAAGTATTGTACGAAATCATATAGGCCTTTATACATGCCACCCATGGTGTTCTCCCATATTACTTATTCAAAGCACTCGGATAGGTTGTCTCGCCTTGCTATTTTGTAAGCGCCTCCTTAATCTTCTCGAATGTCTCATCCGCTCCAAATCCGGTTAAGAAGGGAAGTCCGCTAATCACAGGCGTGTTGAGCTTATACGGCACTTGCGTGGTAGCGATAATCAAATCGAAGTCGTCCGCAATACTAGGAACACTTCCGACGTTTCTCTGATCAGCCTCAAAATCAATGCCCTGATTACGCAGGTACTCGCAGACCTTTTCCTCAACAACAGTTGAGGTCGCAATTCCAGTGGCGCAAACGAACAGAATCTTCTTCTTTGCCAATCTAACCCCTCCTACAGCACACAAAATTGGTTGGCTCTCTTCTACTCCTCAATTTCTAGGAACCGTTTTACCGACTGGAAGAGATCTCTATCGGACTTCGCAGAAAACAGTTCAGAAACCTTCTCCTTGTCCTGGGCGAGCTTTACGACTTGTTGTAAGAACTTGATGTGGGCATGACCGTCATCAAGAGCAAGCATGAAAACTAGCGACACCGCGACATTCAACTCAGGGCTACCCATTACCTGGAAATCAACCGGATCTTGCAATGTTGCAACAGCAATAGAGGGCGATATAACGTTCTCCGGATCCGTATGAGGTATTGCCGCTCCGAAAGAATCGAATGGAAGACCAGTCGGAAACCTCTGCTCGCGATCGAGTACGTGGCAGGAAAAATCCGGCTTCACCTTTCCGGCTTTAACCAACGATGTGGACATAACGTCAAACAGCTCTTCTTGGCTACTGACCTTAATGTTGCATTGAACTGCTTCAGGCAAAATCTGTATCATCATGAACCTCCCTTCACTTCTTCTAGGATCAATCCCTTCAACATTTCCTATTGCTCCGAAAACTTTCCAATCAAGACATCCTTGTTGATTTCGATTGCAAGCTCATACGCCATCTCCGAGACTGCATTCCTCGCATCCAGGAGGACTGAGGCAAGATTCGCTTCGTTGTGATTCTTCTCATACCTTGCTGCAACCGCACGAATGTACGCCTGACGCAAATCACTTGCTATATTTATTTTTTTCATCCCATACGGACGCATTGCTCTAAGGGTTTCAAAAGGAATTCCAGAGCCACCGTGAAGAACAAGAGGCACGGGTGACACTTTCGAAATCTCGGCAAGAACGCCCAAGTCTATCTTTGGCTTTTCCTCAAGCCCATGTACGTTTCCAATCGAAACAGCAAGTGAGTCACATCCGGTGCGCTCGCAGAACTCTTCTACCTGCGCGGGATCGGTGTGGCAGTCTGCCTCACTTACGTGATCGTCCTCCTTGCCCTTTAAAGCACCCAGCTCAGCCTCGACCGGCACGCCATAGCAGTGAGCGAAATCAACTGCCTCCCTAGAAAAGCGAATGTTCTCTTCGAAGGGAAGCGCAGCTCCATCAATCATCACTGAGGTGAATCCCGCCTGGACCGCCTGGCGAACATCATCCAACGTCTTTCCGTGGTCAAGGTGAAGCGCAAACGGAGTGACATAGTGCTTTGCAGCCATCTTTGTGGTTTCTGCAATGTACTCGTAACCCGTTACCTTAATGTTCGTCGGAGCGATTTGAATGATTCCAGGCATACCTGCACGCTGAAACGCGTCCATTATTCCCAGCGTCATCTGTATGTCAGTAGAGTTATACGCTGGAAGCATCAGATTGTTCTTTGTTGCAATTGCCATCAATTCATTCATATTCACGAGTGGCATGGGTTCTCCCTCCCTATTAATGAAACCTAGCCTTGTCTCGTGTGCATTTATACAAAGGTGTACAAATATATGCAAGTATAGTGTTTTTGTACAAATATTTTCGAATTATCTATTGACATCTGAAAATATAGTTGACTCCTCTTCCATTGGACCACATAAAGGCCACCGTCGAAAGAGGAGTCTCACTGCGTTAATATTTGCTTTTATGGAAAGTTGTTCACTGGTTCAATACAAATGACGCTGGACGCGGTAGGAAAAATCCCTTCATTCAATCGTGAGAAAAACCTGAACGGTAGTATTTTCCCTTTAAACGAACTTACGCTCTTGGAAGAACTGTACCAACTACATACCTATATGCTTGCAACCAAACATTGCCCCATTCGGCTGGAGCATCATCTGCATAGAATACGTGCTGTTCAAGGTGCAGCACAGGAGAATCTGAGCGAACTCCCAATATTTTTCCCTTCACCTCTCCGACTACCTCCGCAGAGTATCTAGCGTTCGAGAAACCAATCTTCTTTCCGGATAGCTGTTCCATAGTCTGGAATAGCGTCTCTTCCGCAAAATTGACCTTTTCTATTCCAGGTACTTCATCAGCGCGAATTCGATTTTCTATATACATAATCTGCTCACCGCCAACAAAACGAACGCGTCTCAGGAAGAAGACGGGGTCTCCGATTTTTAGGAACAGCTTTTTCGCAAGAAACTTATCAGCAGGAATCATTTCGGCGCTCAACTGACGCGTTTGAAAAGGCACTCCCTGTAACCGAAGCGATTCAGCAAACGAAAGCAACGTGTTCCCCGTTGGATGCGAAATGACTTTTCGCTCAGTAACAAATGTGCCTCTACCCCTGTATTGAACCAGGAGTCCCTCATCAACAAGGATTTTTACACCATGCTTAACGCAGCCTCTACTCAGTCCAAGAATCTCACACAATTCATATTCAGTTGGAATTTTGCATCCCGGACCCCACTCCTGAGAGTAAATCTTCTCCCTAATATAATCTGCAGCCTGCACATACAGAGGGGTACCAGTATCACGATCTAGGGCCATAGTTCCCCCTTCAAAGCTTTGGAGACTGATTATCTTTCCAACAGCTGCTTACTTGCTCGCTCTATTGCGCGCGTCAGCTTCAATTTCTTTTTTCGCACCTTCTACCATATACAACAGGGTGTGAAGATACTTCTGTCTTTGCTCATTCGTCTTATGCTTTTTCATAGATTTTGAAATAGAATTGGCAGCGCTTTCCAACTGGTCAACTAGTCTGTTGCCCTCAGATGTCAGATGTTCCGAATCGACACCTTGCGAGAAGTAACTTCCAACGAGGATTAGGATTGCTACAAGCACGGCCTGAGGTAAAAAACCACCAAGGGAACCAGCAATAATGAATGCAGCGCAGATAATTAGCGCAGGTATCTTCTCCGTCAAATAGTCGACAGTTGGATCCTCGGTATCAAGAGCTGCAAAGCAGCTCTCTTTTCCAGCAGCATACAAGTCCTCGGCCTTCAGAGCTCTCTTCTGTAACTGTTTTTGAAACTGAACATGACCGTCGTCCTCAACCGCACTATCTACTTCATTAAGCAGTGTCTTAACTGCTTTCAAAGATCGTGCGGTTGGATAGAAGAAGGGCTGCGTCTCTTCACTTTCAAGATTCCTGTTCATTTTTTACTTCCCTACGTCGATTAGACCCGTCGTCTCGTATCCACTCGATGGGTACATATTTGTATATATTTGTACACAATGCAAGTAGCATATATTCACAAGAAGCATGTCAACTTCCAATCGCATTGCTTTTCGAGGAAAATTGCTAATCAATCTCATCTAAAGCGATAGGGGCGCCCCGCCGATTTGACGGGACGCCCTTGGGATGACGCTTCGCGCGTAGATGGAACTAGAAGTCCGCGTTGCCGACGGTGCGGGGGTGCGGGAGGACGTCGCGGATGTTATCGACGCCCGTGAGGTACATGACGAGGCGCTCGAAGCCCAGGCCGAAGCCTGCGTGGTGGCAGGTGCCGTAGCGGCGGAGGTCAAGGTAATACTTGTACTGGTCCTTCTCCATGCCGAGCTCCTCGATGCGGCGCTCCAGCACGTCGAGGCGCTCCTCGCGCTGGGAGCCGCCGATGATCTCTCCGATGCCGGGGACGAGGCAGTCCGCGGCGGCGACCGTCTTGCCGTCGTCGTTCTGGCGCATGTAGAACGCCTTGATGTCCTTGGGGTAGTTGGTGACGAACGTTGGCTTCTTGAAGTGCTGCTCCGTGAGGTAGCGCTCGTGCTCGGTCTGAAGGTCGATGCCCCACTTGACCGGGTACTCGAACTTGTGGCCGGCAGCCTGGGCGTCCTCGAGGATCTTGACGGCATCCGTGTAGGACACGCGCGCGAAGTCGCTGGTGGCAACGTGCTGCAGGCGCTCCTTCAGGCCCTTGTCCACGAACTTGTTGAACATGTCGAGCTCGTCCGGGCAGTGCTCCATCACGTAGTTGATGACGTACTTCAGCATCTGCTCGGACACGTCCATCTCGCCCTCGAGGTCGCAGAACGCCATCTCGGGCTCGACCATCCAGAACTCCGCCGCGTGGCGACGGGTGTTGGAGTTCTCCGCGCGGAACGTGGGGCCGAACGTGTAGACGTCGCCGAAGCTCATGGCGAAGTTCTCCGCCTGGAGCTGGCCGGAGACGGTGAGGTTGGTCTGCTTGCCGAAGAAGTCCTTGCTGTAGTCGACCTTGCCGTCCTGGGTGAGCGGCGGGTTTGCCGGGTCGATCGTGGTGACGCGGAACATCTCTCCGGCACCCTCGGCGTCGGACGCGGTGATGATGGGCGTGTTGACGTAGACGAAGCCGCGCTCCTGGAAGAAGCGGTGGATGGCGAACGCCGCGACGCTGCGCACGCGGAACACCGCGCGGAACAGGTTGGTGCGGCTGCGCAGGTGCTGCTGGGTGCGCAGGAACTCGCGGGTCTGGCGCTTCTTCTGCATGGGGTAGTCAGGCTGTGCCGCGCCCTCAACCACGATGGTCTTGGCCTGGAGCTCGAACGGCTGCGGGCGGTCCGGCGTGAGCGCGAGCTCGCCGGTGATGATGAGGGCGGAGCCAACGGTGAGGGCTGCGACCTCCTCGTAGTTGGCGAGCTTCTCGCGGTTCATGACGACCTGCAGGTCCTTGAAGCAGCTGCCGTCGTTCAGCACGACGAAGCCGAAGTTCTTCATGTCGCGGATCGAGCGGACCCAGCCGGCCACGGTGACCGTCTTGTCCCCAAACTCGTCCATGTGCGCATAGAGCTGCGCGATCCTGGTGCGGTCCATCTGCGGGATCCCCCTTTTGTTCAAGGGCGCGCCTTCGGGCGGGAGCCAGGCTCTTCTCGCCCGGCGCAGCCCTGCCGCGGGCCTGCTCTGGGGCCCTGGCGCGCATGCTGTCCAACCACGTAACCATATCGCAAAACGGGTGCGCGTGCCGCGCGAAGTGGGCGGCTCCTTGCTACGCTGGTGTGGTTTGGACGGGCGACATTGCGACCTGGAGGCGGACATGGCGAAGGGGCTTGCGGACTTTGGGCTGATTGCGGCGCAAATCGAGGCGCTGGCCGAGGAGGACGCACATTGGGTGCCGCTATTGGCGAACGCGTCCGCGCTGGTGATGGACGGCGTGGAAGACCTGAACTGGGCGGGTTTCTACCTGATGCGCCCCGCCGGAACGTCTGCTGCGGACGGCACGGACGCAGCGGACGGAAGGCGCGAGCTGGTGCTGGGGCCGTTCCAGGGCAAGGTCGCGTGCGTGCGCATTGCCGTGGGACGCGGCGTGTGCGGGACGGCCGTGGCGACGGACTCGACGCAGCTGGTGCGCGACGTGCACGAGTTTGCCGGGCACATCGCGTGCGACAGCGCCTCGAACTCCGAGGTGGTGGTGCCGATCCACGCGGGTGGGCGCGTCGTGGGCGTGCTGGACGTGGACTCCCCGCTGGTGGGAAGGTTTGGCGAGACGGACGCGCGCGGGATGGAGGCCGTGGTCGCCGCCATCGAGCGCTGCTGCAACTTTGGGGAGCTGGCGTAGCGGATGCGGCTGGCGGCGCCGGCAGATCGCGACGGCGCCGACCTCCCGTGGCGCCTACACCAGCTCGGTCTCCGGATGCTCCTTCGTGACGAAGTCCTTGTTCGTGACCGTTGCGCCCAGAAGCTGCTCGCACTTCTCGGCCAGCTCGTCGATGGCCGCGTGAAGGTCCGCCGAGCGCTCGGGCATCACGTTCTCCATGATGAACATGCAGTGCGGCGTCGCGTCCGAGACCTCCGTGCGCTGGCCGTCGCGCCAGTTCCAGCAGCGGCACACCGCGCCGGCGTCGTCCAGGTAGGCGATCTCTCCGGGCAGCGTGGGGTCGCTCTGATCCTCGCCGATGGGCAGGAAGTAGTCGCCCCCGTCCGTCATGGCAAGGCGGAACGTGCCCTCGATGGCGTCGATGTTCTCCGCGCCGATGGGCAGGGCGTACTTGAGCGATATCGCGTTGCTCACGTCGACGCTCGGGACGATGTGGCCCACGGGGTTGTCCTTCAGGACGCGCTTCAGCAGGTTCTCGACGGAGCAGCGCGCGCCCTTCTTCGTCTTGAACTTGCGGTACGCGTCGCGCCACACGGCGACGACCTCGTTCTGGCTGATGGTGGAGCTCGTCAGCCACTCTTCCGCGCTCGCGTTCGCGCGGTCCAGGAACTTGGCCGCGGCCTTGGCCTCCTCCTCACCGATCTGGTCGGTCGGCTTGATACCATCCACGCACAGCACGCCGATCTCCACGTCGGGGAACACCTGCCAGAACGAGTCCTCGACCACAAACCTCTTGCCCATGACGCCTCCTTACGCCCGCGGGCCCACCCCGCGTGGGTCGCGTTTCTCTGCTGCTAATATTCTTACCACAAGTTGGCATATTGTAGTGCAAGATACGGCGATTTTATCAGTTCAACTCAAATACTTTGCTTGTTTCATGCATTCCAAAATGCATATTCCGCAGGCGAGAAGAACGCGGCGCCCCAGCTTGGCGGCGCCACGTGGGGCGCGGCGCGGGCATAGTTTTCGCGGGTCGGGGCGAATCGCTGCATAAAATCTTCGCTACGGCGGCGCGGGCGTGCGGGCGAGAAAGTAGAATGGTGGTCGCGCTCCATGATCGGGCCGCGCTCCCGCAGGGGTCGCGCGCAACCGGGCGCAAGGCAGACGCAAGTCGGAGGTGCACATGGCAGACGGCTCCACATGCACAAACCAGAACTCGGGCCAGGCGGACGGCTATCGCATGGAGCACGACTCCATGGGGCAGGTCAGGGTTCCCGCCGCGGCGCTTTGGGGCGCGCAGACGCAGCGCTCCTACCAGAACTTCCCCATCGGGACGGAGACCATGCCCCAGGGCATCGTGCGCGCGTTCGCCATTCTCAAGAAGGCGGCCGCGCAGGCAAACGCCCAGCTCGGCGTGCTGGACCCCAAGGCCGCGAGCCTCATCGAGCGCGCGGCGGACGAGGTCCTTTCCGGCGGGCACGACGACCAGTTCCCTCTCAAGGTGTGGCAGACGGGCTCCGGCACGCAGTCGAACATGAACGTAAACGAGGTCCTCGCGAACCGCGCGAACCAGATCGCCGCGGCGGAGGGCGTCGCGCTCGAGAGGCCCGTGCACCCCAACGACTCGGTCAACCGCTCGCAGTCCTCGAACGACACCTTCCCCACGGCCATGCACATCGCGGCCGTGCTGGCCGTCACGCGCGAGCTCCTGCCCGCGATCGACCAGCTTGCCGCAACGTTCGAGCGCCTGGAGCGCGAGAACGCCGGCGTCGTGAAGAGCGGCCGCACCCACCTACAGGACGCGGTGCCCATAGCCTTCAGCCAGGAAATCTCTGGCTGGCGCGGCATGCTTCTGGCCTCGCGCGAGCAGCTCGAGGCAAGCCTTCCGATGCTGAGGCGCCTGGCGTTGGGCGGCACGGCCGTCGGCACGGGGCTGAACGCCCCCGCCGGCTTTGACGTGCTGGTGGCAGAGCGCGTCAGCACGCTCACCGGCGAGGACTTCAAGACCGAGGCCAACAAGTTCCATGCGCTCACCAGCAAGGACGCCATGGTCTTCTCGCACGGCGCCATAAAGGCGCTTGCCGCGAACATGATGAAGATCGCGAACGACGTGCGCTGGCTGGCAAGCGGGCCGCGCCTGGGCCTGGGCGAGATAACCATTCCCGCAAACGAGCCGGGCAGCTCCATCATGCCCGGCAAGGTGAACCCCACGCAGTGCGAGGCCGTCACCATGGTGGCCGTGCAGGTTATGGGAAACGACGCGACCATAGGCTTCGCCGCGAGCCAGGGCAACTTCGAGCTCAACGTGTTCATGCCGGTCATCGCGTACAACTACCTGCAGAGCGTGCGGCTGCTGGCCGACGCGATCCGCTCGTTTGACGAGCGCTGCGCCGCGGGCATCACGGCAAACCGCGAGCGCATGGCCCACAACCTGCACAACTCGCTCATGCTGGTGACGTGCCTGAACCCCTACGTTGGCTACGAGCGCGCGGCGAAGGTCGCACACAAGGCGTTTGACGAGGGAACGAGCCTCCGCGAGGCGTGCGTCTCCCTTGGGTATCTGACGGAAGAGAAGTTCGACGAGGTTTTCAAACCGGAGGAGATGGTCTAGAGGATGGACGAGACAAGCGCAAAGAGCCTGAAGCTCCACGAGGAGCTCCAGGGCAAGATCGAGGTCGTTTCTCGCGCAAAGGCCGAGACGAACGAGGACCTCGCGCTCCTGTACACGCCCGGCGTCGCGGAGCCGTGCCGGCAGATACAGGCAGACTACAGCAAGTCCTGGGAGCTGACGCGTCGCTCGCACCTGGTGGCCGTCATCACCAACAGCACGGCTGTCCTGGGCCTGGGCGACATCGGCGCCGCGGCCGGCATGCCCGTGATGGAGGGCAAGTGCCTGCTCTTCAAGGAGTTTGGCGACGTGGACGCCTTCCCCATCTGCGTTGACACGCACGACACGGACGAGCTCGTGCGCACCGTGCAGCTCATCAGCAAGAGCTTTGGCGGCATCAACCTGGAGGACATCGCGGCGCCGCAGTGCTTTGAGGTCGAGGACCGCCTGAAGGAGCTGTGCGACGTCCCCGTGTTCCACGACGACCAGCACGGCACCGCCATCGTCACGGCGGCTGGCCTGCTGAACGCCGTGAAGGTGACCGGCAAGAAGATGGGCGAGCTCAAGATCGTGATGAGCGGCGCGGGCGCAGCCGGCCTTGCCATCGCGACGCTCCTCACCCACATGGGCTTTGGCAACGTGATCCTGTGCGACCGCAAGGGCGCCATCTACGAGGGACGCGACGGCCTGAACCCGTACAAGGAGCGCGTTGCCAAGATCACGAACAAGGACCACGAGGCGGGATCTTTGGCCGACGTGCTGGTTGGCGCGGACGCCTTCCTGGGCGTGAGCAAGCCGGGCCTCGTAACGCCGCAGATGGTGAGCACCATGAGGGACGGCATCGTGTTCGCGATGGCCAACCCCACGCCGGAGATCATGCCGGACGAGGCGAAGGCCGGCGGCGCGAAGGTCGTGGCCACGGGCCGCTCCGACTTCCCCAACCAGATCAACAACGTGCTGGTCTTCCCCGGCATCTTCAAGGGCGCCCTTGCGGCGCGCGCCCCGCAGATCACGGAGGAGATGGAGATCGCGGCCGCCGAGGCCATCGCAAGCCTGGTGCCGGAGGACAAGCTCTCCCCGGACTTCATCATTCCGTCCGCCCTCGACAAGACCGTGGCCGACGTCGTCGCCAAGGCCGTCGCGGACCGCGTGAAGAAGTAGCGCGAGGACGGCAGAGCGGGTAACCGCCCGCACACGCAAGCGTTACAGGCAACGCCGCGGGGAGAAGGACGAGTTCTTCTCCCCGCGGCATTTTCTTGCATTATTCTGCGCAAATGGACTCGCGCTGGATTCTTTTCCAAACTATATGGTTTCAATCCACCACTCCCGTCGTCGTATACTAGTCAGACATTCAACTCTCGACTGAAGGGATGGCTGGAAATGGACGTGAAGCAGGCCGTGAAGATTGCCGCGAACTACGTTTCGAGCTTGGAAGGCATGACGAATGAGTATCCCGATGCCGATACAGATACGAAGCTGCTGCGTGACATCCGCTTCGCCGTCGAGGGAACGCGATTCAACGAGGAGGACGATACCTGGAGAATCGAGGTGGGCTTCACAAGACCATGGGACCAGGCCCATTCCCCCCTTGCCGGAATCGCCACTGTACCTCTGAAGGACAACCGCACGATCAAGACTGTGACCATCGACGATAAGACGGGCAAGGTGCTTGCGTATGGCGGCAACTAGGATTGCCCTCGATGCAAACATCCTTGTCCTGCTGGCCGTCGGATCAGTAGACAAAGGCGCCCTTGGGCGGAAGCGCCGCGTCAAGGAATACGTTCCTGAGGATTACGATCTTGCCGTGAGCGTAATATCGGGATTCCGTCAGGCAGTCGTAACCCCCAACGTAATTACCGAGTGTTCTGACCTACTTTCCGATACTTCAGACGAAGGCGAGAAGCGCTGGCTAAAGGAGTTTGTGCAAAACGGTGAATCCGTTCGAGTGGAGAAGTACGTCCCTAGCAAGGAGGTCGCCGAGCTGCCCCAATATAGCTACCTTGGTATCGCCGACTGCTCTTTGCTCTCGCTCGTCGACGGCACAACCATTCTCCTGACGATGGACAGTAAGCTACACGCAGCGGCATCAAACATCAATCCTGAATGCATCAACTTCAATCACTGTCGCAACTTCACTTAACTTCATCCACCCGCGGGGAGAAGGACGATCTCTTCTCCCCGCGGCATTTTTGCCAAGATGCGCTAACTACGCGCGAGGGATGCGCAAGGGATGCGAGCTACGCCAAACGGACACCGCGCGAGCCTGGGCGCCCGCGTCACACACCCGTAGCAACCTTGCATGACCGCCGCCCGCTCACCGCCGGTGCGTGCAGGCGGCGCTCCCCCGCACCAGCACCCCCACACCGGCAACCCGCACCGGCACCCCCTTGGCCCTCTGATGATGTTGTGCCATTGCATCCGGTCGCACTCGCACCGGGACGCTCGGGGTGCGACAATGGGACGACTAGCGACATGACGGACGGGCGATCCCAGGGAGGTGCGACGCGTTGGCAGAAAAACGAAGGCCCAGCAAGAAGCAGTCGCGCCCCAAGGGGCAGAGGGCCCAGGGCCACGTGCCTTCTCGTCGTGGCAGCGAGCGTTCGGGCGGCGCCGCGGCCCACGGCACGCCCCGGACCGGCACGTCGCGTACGGCCGGCACGCCACGCACTTCTCGCGGAAGCAGGGGCAGCTCGCGCAGCAGCCTCGGAAGCTCCATGGGCACGTCGCACGCCGCCAGGTACGGTACGTCCCACGCCAACCACAGGGGCACGGGCTCCCGTGTGTCGCGCGACGCCAGCAGCTCGCGAGAAGTGCGTGGCACCAGGGCAGACCGCGGGCGCGAGGTGCGCTCCCGCGACGGTCGCGGCCGCGAGGCGCGCCAGCCGCGCAAGATGCTCCGCCCGAAGGACACCGGCCTCGAGCTGCGGCGCGAGGAGTACGGCCAGACCAGCCTCGGCGCGCGCAGCCAGACGAGCCGCCGCCGGCAGGAGAGCCGACTTCGCAAGATCCGCGACCTGGGGTCCACCAGGCCGCCGTTTCCGTTCAAGCCGCTCATCGCCATCGTGGCGGTGCTCCTGGTGGCAAGCGTGGGCGTGCTTGCGGGCACAAGCATCATGCGTGCGCTGCAGCAGCCGGCCCAGACGCAGGAGTCCAGCAGCAAGGTCAAGATGAAGGGCGGGAGGTCCACCGCCATCGATGACAGCGCGAAGATCTTCACCACCACGTACGACTGGGACAACGCCACCACCAAGCACGGGCGCATCAGCTACAAGATAGGCGGGACCGTGGTCTCGCGCACCGGCATCGACGTGTCCGAGCACAACGGCAAGATCGACTGGGCAAAGGTCGCGGCGGACGGCATCGACTTCGCGTACATCCGCATTGGCTACCGCGGCAGCGTCGAGGGCAACATCACGCACGACAAGCGCTTCGAGCAGAACTTCGACGGTGCGCGCAAGAACGGGCTGGACGTGGGCGTGTACTTCTACTCGCAGGCCATCACGGCAGAGGAGGCGCGCGAGGAGGCGCGCTACGTGGTGAAGCAGCTGGACGGCTATGCCACCGAGTACCCCGTCGTGTTCGACATGGAGCCTTCCACCAGCGGCGACGACCGCGTGTCGAGCCTGACGAACGACCAGATGACCGCCATCGCGAAGGCGTTCTGCAAGGAGCTGCAGAAGAACGGCTACTACGCGTGCGTCTATGGCAGCCGCGCGGACCTGGCGCACTACGACCTCACCGCGCTTTCGCGCTACGGCTTCTGGTACGCGGAGTATGCGAAGGCGCCCACGATGGCGCTGCGCTACGGCATCTGGCAGTACACGGACTCCGGAAAGGTGGACGGCATCGACGGCGACGTCGATCTGGACATCGACCTCACCGGGGCGCTGGAAAAGGTACAGAGGGCTGAGAAGAGCAAGGCGCAATGACAGAGTGGCTGGTACATAGGTTCATCCACGACGCAGACCAGACGGACCGCGCCGACGTGAGAAACGCGCACGGCACGCTTGCGAGCATCGTGTGCATCGTCTGCAACATCCTCTTGTGCACAACGAAGGGGCTCGTGGGCCTGGCCGCCGGGTCGCTCTCCGTCGTGGCGGACGCCGTGAACAACCTGACGGACGCCTCGAGCAACATCGTGAGCCTCATAGGCTTCAAGCTCGCAAGTCGCCCCGCGGACAAGGGCCACCCTTACGGACACGGTCGCATCGAGTACCTTGCCGGCGTTATCGTGGCGTTCATCATCGTGATCGTGGGCCTCGACCTTGCGAAGACCTCGTTCCAGAAGATCCTGAACCCGGAGCCCATGGACTTCTCGCTCGCGGTGGTCGCGGCGCTGCTGCTCTCCATTGGCGTCAAGGCGTGGATGGCCCGCTTCAACCACGCACTTGCAAGGCGCATCGACTCCGTCACGCTGGAGGCCACGTCCCAGGACTCCAAGAACGACGTGCTCGCGACGTCCGCGGTGCTGGCCGCCGGCGTCGTTGGCAAGATCGCCGGCATCGACCTGGACGGCCTTGCCGGCCTTGCCGTGGGCGCGTTCATCATGTGGAGCGGCTTCGAGCTGGTGCGCGACACGCTGGACCCCCTGCTTGGACAGGCACCCGATCCACAGCTCGTGAGCCACATCCACGACACGATCATGAGCTACCCCGGCGTGCTGGGCACGCACGACCTGATGGTGCATGACTACGGCCCCGGCCGCAAGTTCGCGAGCGCCCACGTCGAGATGGCGGCCGAGATCGACCCCATCCGTAGCCACGAGGTGCTGGACTCCATCGAGCACTACTTCGAGGACGAGGAGGACCTGCCCCTCGTGCTGCACTACGACCCCATCGTCACGTTCGACCCCGAGGACCACGACCTGCGCCACTGGGTGTCAGACCAGGTGAAGACCATCGACGGACGCCTGACCGTGCACGACGTGCGCACGACGCGCCAGGACGGCACCCTGCATGTGTCGCTGGACTGCGTGCGCCCGCACGACCTGCCCATGACCGACGAGGAGCTGAGCGAGCGCATCTGCAAGATCCTGCACAGGCGTTGCGCTGACGCCGTCTGCCACGTGACCGTGGACTCGAGCTACGTATCCACCGGCGTCTAGCCGCAAACCCCATGACGCTCCCTTGGCACCGCCGCAGGCACGTCTTCGGTGTGGATGCAGTCGACACCGTTCTCCTCGCACAGCTTCACAAGCTTCTTGTCGCACGAGAAGAGCGTGCCACCTGACCTGCGGGCAAGCACCAGATACGTGATGTCGTAGGCAGGATGTTCCAGTCGCACTGCTTCCGCGAGCACCTCCGATGCAAGGTCGAGCGCGTCTGCATACTCGTCCACGAGCGACAGTGCGATGAAGAGCCGCCTTGTGGCCTCCTCCCGCCGCATGACCCCTGCCCGCACGTACTTCCAGAAGGCGTTCGTCACCTCGGATTGAAAGAGCGGCACGCTCACCACGCGTTCGTCCACGTACCAAAGCCCGCGCAGCGCGCGGCCTTCCACGGTGTCGAGCGCGATCTCTATCGCGGCAGAGCTGTCCAGCACGATCACCTGGCATCACGGTCCGCCCGGACCAGCTCCTCCGCAGAGGGAAACCCATCCGGCACGTTGACTGGACCCAGAGTGTCCGCCTCTGCAAACGCGCGCCGACGGCGCTCGCGCCGCTGCGCAACCACGGCAGGGTCCTCCCCCACCCAGTCCATCCATGCGGGAACGCGCCGGCCGGTGCCATCGACACCTTCCGGCGCACCCTGTAGATAGAGTTGGATTATGTGCGCGGTCTGCTGCGCAAGGCTGCGGTGCTGGCTCTTGGCCGCAAGGGAGAGCCCCTCGTACAGATCCTGGGGAAGGTCGCGTACCTGAAGCGTCGCCACGGCAATCACCACCTGGGCTCGATGCTCATGCAATGTGCATGCATTATGCACCGCGTGACTACGCGCCGTCAAGCACCGTTTTCGGGCGCCTTCGCAAGATGTTCTGCAAGCGACTCCGCGGCCCTACTAGGCCCGGACAGCGTCACCGCCACGCGCCATGCGTCCGGCAGCGGCAAGGCTCGTGGCTATGCCGGCCTTCATCAGGTCGAGCGCCACGAACGGCGCGACGCCCGCCGCAAACGCGGCCGCGGGCGCAAGGTGCGCCACTACCATGAGCTGCGCCCAGCCACATGTGTACACGACGGCGATCGTGGTCGCGAGCGCAAGCATCGCGCGCACGACATACGGCACGCGCAGGCAAGAAGCGCCCCTGAGCACAAGCGTGCCCACCGCGGCCGCAGCGACAAAGCCCAGGATGAAGCCTCCGGTGGGGCCGGCGATGCGCGCGACGCCACCCATGCCGCCAGAGAACACCGGTGCGCCGAGCGAGCCCACGAGCACGTAGGACGCGGCGCTCGACACGGCCTCGCGCGGACGCATCGCCAGCACCACCAGGCAGAGCGCCAGCACCTGCAGCGTGAAGGGCACCGGCGTCAGCGGCACCTCCACGCGGGCGCTCGCGCACAGCGCCAGCGTGCCCAGCGCCACGCGAAGCACGCCCGCTGCCGCACCCTCGCCGTGCAGCACGCGCACCGCGACCACGTGAGCGCGCTGTCCACCGTTCGAAACCACACCGTTCTCGACCATGCCTGCACCTCTCTTCCACGGGACGCCGCCAACGGCGGGCGCCCGCCCTTCTCTCCCGCTCTTCTTGCACGCGCCTTCCACCCGCCTTGTGCGGCTGGTTTGCGCCTATCGCTCCGCGTCGCGCGGCACGTCCCACGCGATGCTGACGGAGCCCACGCCCAGGTGCAGCGACACCACGGGGCCGGCGTCGCACACCTCGACCTGCGCGGCGGGCATCGTGCGGCGCGCGCAGTCCGCAAGCGCGCGCGTCGCGTCCGATTCCCCGTAGTGCGCCACCACGATGCGCCCGTCGCGCGCGGCCTGGGGCACCTGCCGCACCAGCAGGCGGACGGTGGCGCCCATGCCGTGCGCCACGTCCACGTCGCGGATGCCGCCACGGTCCAGCTCCATCACCAGGAAGCGGTCCAGCTTTCCCGCGACGGCGCGGCGCATGGCGCCCAGCCGGCCGGAACGGCGCAGCACGTCCATCTTCGGGACCGTGAAAGCGATTCCCTGCAGCGCCCGCGCACGCTCCAGGCGCGCCACGGCCTCGGGCAGCGTCGCGCCGGCGGAAAGCTCGCGTCGCGCGCGGCGCACCAGGAGCTCGAGCCCGCCCGACGTCGTCCACGAGTCCACTATGGCCACGCAGGCGGGGTCCGCTCCCTCGCCCACCAGCTGGTCTCGCGCCTCCACGGCGCTGCGATGCGTGCCAGAGAGCCTGGACGACATCGTGACGCACAGCACGTCCGAGCCGCACGCCAGCAGGCGCCGGAACTCGCCGTAGAACGCGGAGTGGTACACGGCCTCCGTCCCCAGCACCGTGCCGCCACGCAACAGCGCGTCGTACGCGCCGTTCTCGCCCTCGTACGTCTCGTCGCGGCGAACGCCGTCCACCAGGTAGTGCATGGGGACGATGTCGCAGCCCAGCGCGGCCGCCTCTGCGCGCGAAAGGCACGCGGAGCTGTCGCACACGATGGTGACGGGCCGCGTCGCGCCGCCGCCCTCCGGCCGACCGTTCGCTTCCTCGCTCATGCGTCGCACCTCCCGATCTTCCGGAACCTCTCGTATCGCGCGGCGAGAAGGTCGTCCGTCCCCATCGCGCCGAGCTCCGCGAGCTCGTCGTGAATCCTGCCCGCGAGCCTCCACGCGAACTCGGACGTGCCGAGCCCCTCCGCGTCGACCTCCCCGTCCACGATGCCCAGGCGCATGAGCGCCTTTGCCGTGATGCCCAGGGCGTCCGCGGCCTCCGCGGCGCGCTTCTGCGACTTCCACAGGATGGTGGCGCAACTCTCCGGACTCACGACGCTGTACACGGCGTCGGACAGCATGAGCACCCGGTCCGCCGTAGCAAGCGCGAGCGCTCCGCCGGAGCCGCCCTCGCCCATGATCACGGCGACCTCCGGCACGGCAAGCCCGCTCATCGCCATAATGTCGTCCGCGATGGCCGCGCCCTGGCCGCGCTCCTCCGCCTCCATGCCGGGGTAAGCGCCGGACGTGTCCACGAGCGTCACGACTGGCCGACCGAACTTCTGGGCCTGTCGCATGAGGCGCAGCGCCTTGCGGTAGCCCTCCGGCTTCGGCGAGCCAAAGTTGCGCGCGACGCGCTCCTTCGTGTTGCGGCCACGGTCCGTGCAGATGACGGTCACGGGGCGCCCGCGCAGAAGCGCGATGCCGCCCACGATGGCGGGGTCGTCGCCAAACTCACGGTCCCCGTGGAGCTCGACCAGCCCCTCGAACGCCTGCTCCGCCACGGTTGGCACGCTGGCGCGGCTTGTGTCGCGCACGCGGCGCACCAGGTCGTACGGGGTGGCATGGTCAGCCTCGAGCGCCCTCTGCTCGTGGTGCGGTCGCGGCCAGCGCGGCTGCTCCGGAAACGCCGCGCGGCAGTGCGGCACGGCGCGCGCAGGATCGCCCCATGCGGTGCGGTCATGCAGGAACAGCAGGTAGGCTATGGTGGAAGGCAGGTCCTTGCGCTCGACCACCATGTCCGCGAAGCCATGCTCCAGTATGAACTCCGCGCGCTGGAAGCCGGCGGGCAGACGCTTGTGCGTGGTCTGCTCCACCACGCGCGGACCCGCGAACGCCACGAGGGCGTCCGGCTCCGCAAGGCAGACGTCCGCGTCCATGGCGAAGCTCGCCGTGACGCCACCGGTGGTTGGGTCCGTCAGGACCACCAGGTACAGAAGGCCAGCGTCGCCGTGGCGCCGCACGGCACACGTCACCTTCGCCATCTGCATGAGCGACGTCACGCCCTCCTGCATGCGCGCCCCGCCGGAGACGGTGAACCCCACCACGGGCAGGCGCCTCTGGGTGGCCCGCTCGAAGCAGCGGCAGATCTTCTCGCCCACGGCGCTTCCCATGGAGCCCATCATGAACGAGGAGTCCATCACGAAGAGGGCGCACGGCTCGCCGCCGATCGTTGCCTCGCCCGTGACCACGGCCTCGCGCTCGTGCGACTTCGCGTGCGCCGCGGCCAGCTTCTGGCGGTAGTCCGGAAACGACAGCACGTCGCGCGGGGCGACGTCGGCGTCCCACTCTGCGAAGCTGCCGTCGTCCACGGTGAGATCGATGCGCTCGCGCGCGGAAAGCCGCAGGTGGTGGCCGCAGCGCGGGCACACGTCCAGGTTCTTCGCAAGGGCGTCCGCCTCGACCACGTGGCGGCAGTGCGGGCAGCGCACCAAGACCATGCGCTCGGGCACGTCCACGGGGACCTCGGTCACCGGTCCCTCGAGCTCGTTCACGCTCTTGTCGTTGCGTCTACTCATACAGGTGCTCCATCAGGTTCGTATGGTAGTTCCCGCTCAGGAACTCGTCGTTGGCGAGCACGTCCAGCTGCAGGTCGGCGTTGCACTCCACGCCGTCCACCACCAGCTCGCCCAGGGCGGAGCGCATCTTGCGGATGGCCTCCTCGCGCGTGGGGCTGTACACGACGAGCTTGCCGAGCATGGAGTCGTAGAACGGCGAGACGAGCGAGCCCACGTACAGCGCGGAGTCGAAGCGGACCCACGGGCCGTTGGGCACGTGCAGCATCGTGATGGTGCCGCATGACGGGCGGAAGTCCGGCGTCTCCGCGTTGATGCGGCACTCGATGGCGTGCCCGCTCACGGGCGCCGCGTCCACGCCGTCCGGCAGCGGTATGCCCGCGGCGACGCGCAGCTGCCACTTCACGAGGTCGTAGCCGGTCACAAACTCCGTCACGGGGTGCTCCACCTGAAGGCGGGTGTTCATCTCCATGAAGTAGAAGCTCCCGGCGTCGTCCAGCAGGAACTCGATGGTTCCCAGGCCCTCGTAGCCCACGGAGCGCGCCAGGTCGCGCGCGCACTTCTCCATGCGCAGGCGCACGTCGTCCGTGAGCGCCGGGCACGGGCTCGGGCTCTCCTCCAGAAGCTTCTGGTTCTTGCGCTGCACGGAGCACTCGCGCTCGCCAAGCGACATCACGTGGCCAAAGCGATCGCCTATGACCTGCACCTCCACGTGGTGCGCCGGGCTCACGAACTTCTCCATGTAGCATGCGCCGTCGCCAAACGCCGCCTTCGCCTCCGTGCTCGCGCTCTCGAACGCGACCGCGGCGTCCTCGGGCCGCTCCACCTTGCGGATGCCGCGACCGCCGCCGCCGGCGCGCGCCTTCACCAGCACGGGGCAGCCGATCTTTCGCGCCTGATCCTCTGCCTGCTCGGGCGAGTCCAGAAGGTCGCAGCCCGGCACAATGGGCACGCCCGCCGCGCGCGCGGTCCGGCGCGCCTCGTCCTTGTCGCCCATGCGCTGCATCACCTCGGGGCTGGGCCCAATGAACACCAGCCCGTGCTCGCGGCACTCGCGGGCAAACTCCACGTTCTCGGAAAGGAAGCCGTAGCCCGGGTGCACGGCGGAGGCCCCGGAGGCGATGGCGACCGTCAGGATCGCGTCGATGTTGAGGTAGGACTCACTCGCGCGCGGGCCGCCTATGCAATACGCCTCGTCCGCGAGCGTCGCGTGCAGCGACTCCTCGTCCGCCGTGGAGTACACCGCCACGGTCCTGACGCCCATCTCCTTGCAGGCGCGGATGATGCGGACGGCGACCTCTCCCCTGTTCGCGATGAGGACCTTCTGGAACATGGTCTACTTCTTTCCCTCTGGCACCAGCGCGAACGACATGTCCGCCACGCAGCACACCACGCCGCCCACGCGCGCCTCGCCGTGCGCGAAGTGGAACATGCCGTGCGAGCGCACGACGGAGCAGTCGAGCTCCACGGTGTCGCCCGGGCGTACGGGGTGCTTGAAGCGAACCTTGTCCAGGCTCGTGTAGTACGGCGTCGTCCCCTTCGACGCGCCGCCCTGGGCCAGCAGCACGCAGCAGTTCTGGGCAAGCATCTCGCACAGGATGACGCCGGGCACCACGGGGTTTCCGGGAAAGTGCCCCTGCACGAAGAACTCCTCGCCCGTCACGCGCACGTGCCCCACGGCACGCCCGTCCACCAGCTCGCAGTCGTCTATCAGAAGCATCGGCGGACGGTGCGGGAGTATGGTCTCGATCTCTTCTCGGTTCATGCGCTCCCCCCTAGTACAGCTTCATGAGCACGCAGCCGTATTCCACCAGCTCGCCGTCGCTGGCGCACACGTCCACGACCTCGCCGTCAACCTCTGCCGTGACCTCGTTCATGGCCTTCATGGCCTCGATCACGCACAGCGTGTCGCCCTTCTTCACCTTGGAGCCCACGTGCACGAACGGATCGGCCCCGGGTGCGGGAGCCGCGTAGTACACGCCGACCATGGGCGCCTTCACCGCGACGACCTTCGTCATGTCAAGCGGCCTCTCGCCGGCGTCGGCCGCGCCGTCCGTCGAGGCCGCGGGCGCGTCTTCGGCGGACGGTGCCTGCGCAGGCCCTGTCGCGTCGCCCTCGGCGGGCGAGAAGGACCGTCCGCCGTCCGCCGCGACCGCTGCGGAGGCGCCTGCCGCCGCCGGCGACAGGCCGCATGACAAGACGAAGGTCGTCGCGCTCAAGGCGCCCATGGTCGGCGTGTACTTCGCCGCTCCAGCACCCGGGGCCGATCAGTTCGTGGCCGTGGGC
>NZ_JBQKDH010000017.1:0-41545 GCF_052121955.1 Parafannyhessea sp. LCP19S3_B1
TGGGCGTGCTGGAGGAAGTTGGCGGCGACGACGAGGGCGAGGAGTAGGCCATGGAGAAGGACGGGACGCGGGACTTGGGCGCAGGTGCCGGCGTTGGCGGCGCGGGTGGCGGGCGGTCTGCTGAGTTTGCGGGATTGTGAGGAGGGGTCGCGACGGGCGCGGCCCCTCTGCTATAACTGAGGGGAGGCGCGCGAGCGCCGGCCGACCAACGAAGCTGAAACGAAGACGACGGCATGAGCATGCAGAACCAGACCCCATCGGGCAACGTTGTTGCCCCGACCACACGTGGCGTGACCGGTCGAAGGAGACCCGTGCAGAAAGACGACGGCAACCCCAGCGGCGGCGAGCGCCGTTCCGAGAGCGACGAGCGCTTGGCAGACAACGGCAAGAGAGAGGCCCAGGGTCGTCGGCCTCGTCGCGGGACCCGGAGGACCGATGGTCCGCTTGGGAAGCACGAGTCGAAGAACACGAAGAAGATGATCGCGGCGCAGGCGATTGACCCGGCGAAGGACATCGCCGCGTCGAGGGAGCGCATGGCCTGGGAGGACGCGCGGGCGAAGCGCGCCGCGGACGCCCGGGTCGACGCGGCCGCGGGTGCCGGTGCGGCTGGTGTCGCGGGCGCCGGTGCGGCGAGTGCTGCGGGCACCGTGGGCGTTGCGAGCACGAAGGCCGTGGTGTCCGTCGACCACGAGACGGCCCTCGCGAAGTCCGAGGCCGCGTACGGCGTGCGCCAGAACGCCGCGACCTACGACGACGTTCGCGAGGCAAAGGCGGCGAGGGGCGCGAAGCGTGGCACTTCTCGCCCGGACGCGCGCGTGGCCCGCGGCGGCGCGGGTCGCGAGGATCGCGATGGCCGCGATGGCCGCGAGGAGAA
Organism: Parafannyhessea sp. LCP19S3_B1; assembly: GCF_052121955.1. Lineage (NCBI taxonomy): Bacteria > Bacillati > Actinomycetota > Coriobacteriia > Coriobacteriales > Atopobiaceae > Parafannyhessea > Parafannyhessea sp. LCP19S3_B1. The sequence goes on from NZ_JBQKDH010000017.1 coordinate 875, forward strand.
GGCGTCTGCCGGCGAGCGCGTGGCGGCGGCAAGGGAGCGCGCGGCATCCGGCGCGCAGACGGCTCGCGAGCGCGCGACGTCTGCGGGGGAGTGGGCCGCGGCTCACCGCCGGCTGTGGATCGTGCTCGCCGTGGTGGTTGCCGTGGCGGCCGCGCTGTACGGGCCGGCGCAGCGGTACTACGTGTCGATGCGGACGACGCAGGACCTGCAGGTGAAGTACGCCGCGCTGAAGAGCCAGAACAAGGACCTGAAGAGCGACGTGGACACGCTGATGTCCAAGGAGGGCATCGAGGACCAGGCGCGGAAGAACGGCTACGTGTATCCCGGCGAAAAGGGCGTCGAGGTGAAGGGACTGAAGGAGGACGGCAAGGACCCCTCGGCCGCCATCACGTACAAGGACGACCGCGCGTGGTACACGAAGGTGCTGGACGCGCTGTTTGGCTACGACAGGAAGACGGTGCTGAAATGACGAGGGTCGCGTGCATCGACATCGGGACGGTGACGGCGAGGCTGGCCGTGGCGGACGTCGAGGGCGGCCGCGTGACGCGGATGCTGAAGCAGTCGACGATCTGCAACCTGGGCGAGGGGCTGACGCGGACCGGCATGATTTGCGAGGCGGCCGCCGGGCGCGTGCTGGCGTGCGTGGACTCGTATTTGGCCGCGGCCCGGCAGGCGCGGGCGCCGAGGATCTGCTGCACGCTGACCTCGGCGGCGCGCGACGCGGGGAACTCCGACGCGCTTCTGGCGGAGCTTGCGGCGCGCGGGCTGCACGCGCAGGTGATTCCCGGCGAGGTAGAGGGTTCGCTCACGTTCTTGGGCGTGGCGCAGGACTTTGCGGACCGCGAGATCCTGGTTGCGGACAACGGCGGTGGTTCGACCGAGATCGCCGTGGGCAGCATGGGCGCAGAGCGCGGGCTGGCGCTGGACCGCGTGCGGTCCGTGGACGTGGGGTGCCGGCGCATGACGGAGAAGTTCCTGAGCGCGGGCGACCCGCCGAGCATGGCGGACGTGGAGCGCGCCCGGCGATGGGCGCGCGGCATGTTTGACGACGCGGTGGCCGCGGAGGGCGTGCGCGAGCTGGCGCCGGAGCTGATGGTGACGACCGGTGGCACGGTGACGAGCCTGGTTGCCGTGAAGCTGGGACTGGAGCCGTACGACCCGCGAAGGGTCCACCTTGCCGAGCTCAGCCACGAGGACGTGGAGGCGCTTCTCGCCCGGTTTGCCAGCGTGACGGAGGCGGAGCGCGCCGCGATGGCAGGGCTTCAGCCGAAGCGCGCGAACGTGATTCTGGGCGGCACGATTGCGGTGGCCGCGCTGATGGAGTCGTGCGGGTTCGAGCGGCTGACCGTGAGCGAGAGCGACCTGCTGTTTGGGCTATCGATCTGCGCGGCCGCGTCGGCGGACGGCGGGGCGAGCCCGCTGGGCTGGGAGCCGGACCTGAGCGAGCTGCGGTAGGGCGCCGGGGCCGGGTTCTGGCGCGTGAGTGCGTCGCTTGAGGGTTTGGGCGCGCCGCTTGAGGCCGGCCGGATACGCGTCGGGGGGCGCGAACGTATAACACTCAAAATAAGGTTTGCGTTTGCGCGACAAAACCGCAGGATTTTGAAATGTGCCGAAAAAATGTTGTACGTTCGCGCCCGGGGGCAAGCCTCAAGCGGTGGTCGCGGGGCGCTGCGGAGGGCTGATGCGTTGGCATAACGTAGAACTAAAATTTTTAGTTCTACGTTAGGGCGACAAAACCGTAGGATTGCCGGAGCCCGGAAATTATAGTTGTACGTTAGCGGCTGCGGTTGGCGGGCGTGGCGGATCCTCGCGAGCGAGGCACGCGCGCCGCGGTGCGCTGTGGTAAGGTTTTTGGTCACGGGGGCGTGGCGGAATTGGCAGACGCAGCGGACTTAAAATCCGCCGGCCTAGGTCTTGTGGGTTCGAACCCCACCGCCCCTACCAGCACATGAGAGCGGCGGACGGGAGCGGGTGCTTCCGTCCGCCGCTTTGCGTCGCGGGTCGTGTTGCAGGCTGCGCGGCTGCGCGGCTGCGCGGTGGCGTGGGTCGCGCGGGTGGCGATGCGGCGTTACGCGAACATGCCGTACAGGAGGCCGACGAAGAAGCCGCCGTACTCGATGACGCAGAAAACGACCGTGAGGATGACCATGAGTGAGGTCGCGACCTGTCCGCCTTGCAGCCGCGCGATGAGGGAGAGCGCGACGTACAGCGCGTAGATCGCCACGATCGCGATGACGAGGGTGCGGCGGGCGCGGGTACGCTGCTTGGGCGTGCGGGGTGCGGAATCGTCCGGGCGGAGCTTGCGCATGAGGAAAAGCCCGAGCGAGAACAGCAGGATGGGCATGGCCACGAGGTCGAGGACCGTCGCGAACGTGAACACGTAGTATGTCTGGGGGATGTCCTGCAGAAACGCGATGTAGACGACGGCGTACGCCGCGGCCGCTGCGACGACGGCGCGGGACGCGACCCTTAGCTTGGATTCCATGGGACCCCTCCTCCGACCTTTTTGCGTAGGCGTTTTGCCAGTACGAACGGCGTGTCGTGCGGCATGACCCGCGCATTTTACGCGGCGCGGCGGCGCGCTGGCGGCGCGCTGGCGGGCTTGCCCTGAGTATACCCATGGCAGCATGATGGAAATTTCAGAAAGTATGCGCGCGCCGCGCGCGCGAGCGTTGGAGCGGCGTAAAGTCATGCCTGTTCATAACATGTCCTGTACACAACTTGTCTGTATGCAAGTTGTTCAGTCGCAGGTCGCACGCGGAGCACGGCGCCGGGGCGCCGGCGCCAGCGGCGCGCGACCACGTGCGACGGCATATGCAGAGGGGGCCTCATGGCCGAGTACGACTTTGGCTTTCCCACCCCGGACGCGCCGGGGGCGGCAGGCGGGGCCGCGAGCACGGAGCCTACGCTCCTCTCGGCGGATTCGCCCGACCCGCTGAACGTTCAGCTTTCCGAGATCATGCGCGGCAAGATTCGCAACCGCGAGTGGCGGCGGGGGCGCTACATTCCCTCCGAGGCGGACCTGATGGCGCAGTACGGCGTGAGCCGTGGGACCGTGCGCAAGGCGATCGGGACGCTGGTGGCCGAGGGGCTGCTGGTGAGCCGCAAGGGGAGCGGGACCGTGGTGGCGGACGGCGGCATTGCGCGGCCGGGCAACGCGCGGTCGTTTAGCTTTGCGGCGTCGCTTCGCGACGGCGGCGTGCGGTACACGACGCGGGTGCGGCGGAAGGACGTGCTGCCGGCTCCGGCGGAGGTGGCGGAGAGCCTTCAGGTGGAGCCCGGCGAGCCGGCGCTGTTTATGCGGCGCGTGCGGTCCGTGAGCGGACGGCCCGTGGTGTGCCAGGAGAGCTGGTCGAATCTGGCGGCGTGCCCGGGGCTGGAGCGGGCGGACTTCACGACGGAGTCGCTGTTTGACGCGGTGGAGCGGTGCTCCGGCCGCAAGATCGCGCTCTCGCACATGCACTACTCGTCGTGCCGGGCGGGGGCGGAGCATGCGGCGTGCCTGGCGTGCGGCGCGAGCGACCCGGTCATGGTGCTCGAGCAGCGCATAGAGCTGGCGGACACCACGCCCATCGAGTGGAGCCTCACGTGGCTGGGGCCCAACCAGTCCATCGTGGGCGTGTCCAGGCAGAGCGACGGCTTCCCCGGCCCGCTTGAGCTGGACGGCATCCGCACGCACGCGCGCGAGGGCGCCGCGGAGGACGAGGCCACGCGCGCGCTGCGCCGCCGGCTAGACCTGGACGCGCTTGAGGTGCGCCGCGGCGTGGTGGAATGGGGCCATCGCTACATGGGAAGCCCGCTGCACTTTGGCGGCGCGCTCTCCATGGCAGAGATCGTGGCCGTGCTGCTGGGGGAGGTCATGCACACCGGACGGGACGGCACGCCGTGGGACGAGCGCGACCGCCTGATCGTGAGCAAGGCGCACGCGTCCGTCGCGCTGTACCCCATGATGCTGAAGTGCGGCCTCATAAGCCAGGACGACGTGGACCGCGGGCTGTTTGGGCCGGACGCGCGACTGTTCAAGCACCCGGAGCGCGACCCCCAGCGCGGGTTCGAGATATCCGGCGGCAGCCTGGGCATGGGCCTGGGCTACGCCGCGGGCCTCGCGCTGTCGCTGCGCCGCAAGCGCCTGCCCGGGCGCGTGTTCTGCGTGGTGGGCGACGGCGAGTGCGACGAGGGGTCCGTGTGGGAGTCCGCCGCGCTCATTGGCTACAAGCGCCTGGCCAACCTGACCGTGGTGGTGGACGCCAACGGCATGCAGCTGGACGGCCCCACGGCGCAGATACTTGACAACGGACCCATCAACAGGAAGTTCGCCGCGTTTGGCTTTGACGTGGCAGAGGTGGACGGGCACGACGTGATCCAGCTGGCGGACGCCCTGCGCAACCCCGGCGACCGCCCGCGCGCCGTGGTGGCGCGCACGCTCAAGGGCCACGGGCTCTCGTTTGCGGAGGGTCACGCGGAGTGGCACGACAAGGCCCTGACGGAGGAGCTGTACCAGCAGGCCATGCGCGAGCTGGACGCGCGCGAGGAGGCGATACGCGGTGAGTAGCACGGACGCGCGGGGCGAGAAGAACGCGGCCGCCGTGGCCGGGGGCACGGGCGTGGCCGCGGCTTTCGCGCGGGTTTCCGCCGAGGAGTCCGCGCACTTCTCGGCCATGAACCCGAAGCAGGTGTTTGGCGAGGTCATGGGCGAGCTTGCCGAGCGCGACGGCGGGCTTTCCGTCGTGGTCTCTGACTACGGGCGGCGCCTGAACCTGGACCACATGCGCAAGGTGCTGCCCGAGGGCTTTGTGCAGTGCGGCATCGCGGAGCAGAACCAGGTGGAGGTGGCGGCCGCGCTCGCGAACGAGGGACTGACCACGTTTGCACCGAGCTACGCCACGTTCATCACGGGGCGCGTGTACGATCAGATCCGCGTGAACCTGGGCATGATGCGCTCGCCGGTGGCGCTGGTGGGCGTGTCGGCCGGGTGCGAGTCTGGCATGCTGGGCGCGAGCCACATGGCGCTGGAGGACGTGTCGCTCATGCGCGGCGTGCCAAACGTGGAGGTGTTCTGCCCGGCGGACAACGCGGAGCTCGCGAGCGTGCTGCGGCTGCTTGCCGCCGCGCCGCGCCCGGCGTACGTGCGCACGAACATGCTGGACGGCGTCAACCTGCACCCGGACGGGACCACGGCCGTGGCCGGGCGGGCGCAGCGGCTCTTCTTGCCCGAGGGCGCGCCGGAGGTGAGCCTGGTGGCCACGGGCACCATCTGCAGCCGCGTCGTGGAGGCGGCCCGGTTGCTTGCTGCGGACGGCGTGTCCGCGGAGGTACTGGAGATGCTGACCGTGAAGCCGCTGGACGCGGCGGCCGTGGACGCGCTGGCCGCCGGCGGTCGCAGGCTGGTGGCGACGGTGGAGGAGCACAGCGTGGTGGGCGGCCTGGGCGCGGCCGTGGCGGAGCGCATGTCCGCCCGTGGCGGCGCGCCGGCGCTGCTGAGGCTGGGCATGCCGGACGCGTACCAGAACGCGGACTCCCAGGCGGCCCTGATGGAGCGCGCGGGGCTTACGTCCGAGGGAATCGCGGTGCGCGTGCGGGAGCGCCTGGCTCGCGGGTAGCGTGGTGGCGGTGTCGGCGGGCGTCCGCGTGGTGAAGGCCGCGCGGCGCGTTGCGCGCAGCACGTGGCGTGCGCAGATGGCTGCGACGCAAAAGGGCCCGCCGGCGTGTGCCGACGGGCCCGATGCGTGCGATGGTGCCCCCAACGAGACTCGAACTCGTGTTACCGCCTTGAAAGGGCGGTGTCCTAGGCCACTAGACGATGGGGACGCAAGCAAGCAGTATACCAGACTGGCGTCGCGTGCGGGGCGGCTACCACTCCAGGCCAGAATTATCCGCGAACGTCCGCGCGGACTGCACCATGCCGGGCTGGTCCTGCACCCACGTCACCAGGTCCGGCACGTCCACCACGATCGGGTCCGCCTCGTGCACGGCGAGCGTGACCTCCTCGAAGCTGTATGGCGTGGCGGCGGGGCGGTCTGGCAGGTACGTGTCCACCATCACGGGGCGCAGCAGCGCGTACACGCCGCCCTCGCACAGGGTGTCCAGCCCCTTGAGCGCGCGCCGCGCGGCGCCCATGCGGCCGAGCTTGTAGAACAGGATCAGCAGCGCGAGCTGCGTCCAGCTGTCGCCGCGCCGCCCGAACGACGCCTCGAGCGCATCGAGCGCCGACTCGTCCTCCAGCCGCGCGAGCGCGAGCGCGCTGGTGTGGCGCGCGCCAAGCGGGTCCGCGTGCGTGGCGCCCGTCACCTGGCGCGCCACGGAATCCGCCATGCGGTAGCGCGCGGAGTCCAGGCACGTGCGCGCGATGGCCGCCTTCACGCGCAGCCGCCCGCGCGCGAACACGTCCGACCAGGCGTCCGCCCCGGCCGCCTGCGGCACGGGGCCCAGCCGCCCGGTGGCGTCGCGGTCGATCTGCAGCAGCTCGTCCAGGAGCGGGTCCGGATCGAGGTCCTGCGCCAGCGCCAGCAGCAGCTGTGCCTCCGTGCAGCCCGCGTCGAGCGCCAACGCGCGGCGGCACTGCGTGCGCAGCCGCTCCATCCGCTTCGCGCGCTGCGAGAAGAACTCACCGTCGTCCAGGAGGTCGTCACCCTCGCGCGCCTCGTCCAGCGCTGCGACGGCGTGCGCCACCACGGCGAACGCCTCGTCCGAGCCGTCCTCCACGAAGCGCTCCGGGTCCTCGCGCACGGCAAGCAGCAGCTCGGCGTAGCCGCTGTCAGAAAGCCCCAGCTTGGCGCGGCGCTTTGCCGCGAGCCTCAGCACCAGCTCCTCGCGTCCGTCCATCACCTGTCGCCCCCGTCCGCGCGTGGCCCGCCCGGCCGTCCGCCGGCCGTGGGCCCGCCGGGTCGCTGCCCGCCCGCGCCGCCCGAGTCGCCCGCGGCCGCATCCATGCTCTTCTCCCATGCGCGAAGCTCGGCCACGTCGCGGGGGTCAAGCCGCTGCGCCTGCGCCGCCACCCACGAGCCCAGCGCGCCGCGCCCGTGGCTGTCGCGCCCCTCCTGCAGCAGGACCGTGGCCTCGGACGTCGCGACGATGAGCTCGTCCTCGCTGTACGGCGGCACGGCCAGGCGGCAGAACACGCCGTCCGGCAGCTCGCGCTGGCTGGCCAGCGTCGCGGCCGCGTGCGGGTACGTGGCCAGAAGCGCGCGCAGCTGGCGCAGGGCGTCGTCCTCGTCGTGGCGGCTGTGCGCCAGCGACACGCGCGCGATGAGCTGCCACGCGTCCGCGCCCTCGTGCCGGCGAGGCACGCCCAGGGTGGCGGAGCGCTGCGCAAGGGCGTCCAGCCCGGCCGCGTCCTCGAGCTTGGCGTAGGCCAGCGCGGCCGAGAAGCGCACGTCCGCGGCGTCGTTGGGGTCTGCCTCCAGCGCGCGGCGGCAGATGTCCAGGCACTGCCGGTTGCGGCCGCAGATGAGGGCCTTGTCCGCCATGGTCGCGAGCCAGCGCAGGTACGGGCGCATCGCGAGGTCCGCCTCCAAGAGCGAGCGGTCGCCGTCGTCCTTGGCAAGCGCCGCGTCGCGCGCGGCGGTGCAGGAGCGGCGCACGTCCTTCTCGCCCTGCTCGAGGTAGTGGAAGAACGCGTCAAAGCCGGCGATCGTGGCCGCGTGCTGCATGCGCGCGGCGTCGTGGCAGTTGGGGTCGAGCGCCAGGGCCTCGTCCAGCAGCGCGTGGCCGCGCCGGATGAGCTCGGCCGCGCGGGCGTCGGACTCCGCGAACGGCAGCTGGTAGTCGATCACCGTGGTGGCGCGGGCCACCAGGTGAAACGCGCGGTCCGCATCCGTCTGGGGCAGTGAGTCGCGGTCCTGCGAGAAGCGCCGCCCGAACGACGCGAACGCCCGCGCGGCGCCCGCGGCACCGCCGCCGTCGAGCGAGCGCGCGAAGCGCAGGCCCAGGCGCTGGTAGTCCTCGCGGTTTGGATCAAACGACACGGTGCGCCTCCCTCCTGCGCGCGGCCGGCCATGGTCGCGGCCGCCGTTGCCGTGGGCCCTGCGCGGGCCCCCACCTGTGGTTGCGTTAGTCAATCCTAGCGAAGTTTCGCCGCGCGTGCTATGCCCTCGCGCGGAACTCCGTGGGCGTCATGCCGTAGCGCCGCCGGAACCTGCGGTTGAAGTACGAGAAGTTGTCGAACCCGCACGACTGCGCGATGGCGCCCACCGGGTCGTCCGTCTTCTCGAGGTAGTACGACGCGGCCGTCAGGCGGCATTCCGTCACGTACTGGCTGTACGTCATCCCCATGTCCTTCTTGAACACCCGCATGAAGTGCGCCTTGCTGTAGCCGGCCAGCCGCGCGGCGCCCTCCACGCTCGGCGGCGCGGCGTAGTTTGCGTTTACCTCGCGCAGCACCGCGCGCAGGCGCTCCGCCGCGGGCTCCGCGCGCTCCGGCGCGTCCGCGCTGCGAAAGGCGTACAGCGCGTCCATCAGCATGAACAGCCTGCTCTTCACCATCAGGGAGTAGCCGGGCTGCCTCACGGCGCACGCGGCGTCCGCCCCGTCCAGCGCCCAGCGCACGCGCTCGTAGAACTCCGTCCCCTCCGGCACGGGGCGCGCAAAGCGCAGCGTGCCCTCGCGCAGCGGCTGCAGCACGTTGGCGCGGCACCAGTCGTCCGGCTCGTGGCTGTCCAGGATGTCCAGCGAGAAGATGATGTTCTCGTACTCCATGCGCGTGCCGTCGTCCCCGTCGATGGCGTGGATCTCTCCCGGCAGGATGGGCACAATCGAGCCGGCGTGCACCGGGTGCCGCACGAAGTTGGTGCTGACGGTGCCGCTGCCGCGCTTCACGTACACGATCTCCATCTGGTCGTGCCAGTGCGGCCTCACGCGCGCGAAGTCCTGCGGGATGGTGCAGAGGTACGTGTTGTACGCAAAGCCCGGCACCTCGTGCACGCCGGTCTCGCGGTATTGCTCGTATCTGGCAAAGTCCATCTGCCGGACGCCCCCGTCCTTCTCGCCCCGCACCTGCCGCGCCGTGCCGCGCTTGCCGTGCCGCGGCCTCCGCCGCGGCCTGCCGGAAACGGTTGTGCGCTGGAAACATGTCAATCGTTGCTTACCACGATGCTAGTTTAGTACTAATAGAGGGCACCATGATGCAAGAAACGGCCCATCCGCTGCAACTATAGTGCTTGTTAACGTCAGCAATGGCCTGAAAGGACCCCATCATGACCGAGTATAGCCTCGCCTCCTACGCAAAGAAGCCGCTTGCGGAGTGCACCGAGCTCGAGCTCTTCAACGCGCTGCTGAGCCTCACGAAGGACGCGGCGGCCGAGAAGGGCTACAACCAGGGCAAGAAGCGCCTGTACTACATCTCCGCGGAGTTCCTGATCGGCAAGCTCCTGAGCAACAACCTCATCAACCTGGGCCTGTACGACCAGGTGCGCGCGGAGCTCGCAGAGGCCGGCCGCGACCTGGCCGAGCTCGAGGAGTTCGAGAACGAGCCGTCGCTGGGCAACGGCGGCCTGGGCCGTCTGGCCGCGTGCTTCCTGGACTCGTGCGCGACGCTGGGGCTGCCCGCGTCCGGCGTGGGCCTTGCGTACCACTGCGGCCTCTTCAGGCAGAGCTTCGACAACAACAAGCAGTACGAGTCGCCGGACTACTGGCTCAGGTGGGGCCAGGAGAGCTGGATGCGCCGCACGCCCAAGCACTACACCGTGAACTTTGGCGACCTTTCCGTCACCTCCACCATGTACCAGATCGACGTGACGGGCTACCACAGCCAGTGCGACACGCTGAACCTGTTTGACGTGGACACCGTGGACGAGCGCATCATCCGCAACCGCATCAACTTCGACAAGTCGCAGGTCGCGAAGAACCTCACGCTCTTCCTGTACCCGGACGACTCCGACGAGGCCGGCCGCATCCTGCGCGTGTACCAGGAGTACTTCATGGTGAGCAACGCGGCGCAGCTCATGCTGGACGAGTGCGTCGAGCGCGGCAGCAACCTGCACGACCTTGCGCAGTACGCCGCCGTGCAGATCAACGACACGCACCCCACCATGGTGATCCCGGAGCTGATCCGTCTTCTGGGCGAGCGCGGCATCGGCTTTGACGAGGCCGTCAGGATCGTGCGCGACACCTGCGCCTACACCAACCACACCATCCTGGCGGAGGCGCTGGAGTGCTGGCCGCTTGGCTTCATCGAGCGCGTGGCGCCGCAGCTGGTGCCCATCATCCAGCAGCTGGACGCGTTCGTGCGCGGCCAGTACGAGGACGACTTTGTCCAGGTGATCGACAAGTGGCAGAACGTGCACATGGCGAACATCGACATCCACTTCAGCCACTCCGTCAACGGCGTCGCCGCGCTGCACACCAAGATCCTGGAGGACTCCGAGCTCGCGCCGTTCTACAAGATCTACCCCGAGAAGTTCAACAACAAGACCAACGGCATCACGTTCCGTCGCTGGATGGTGGAGTGCAACCCCGGCCTGAACAAGCTGGTCTCTGGCAAGATCGGCGAGGGCTGGAAGACCGACGCGGAGCAGCTTGAGCAGCTGCAGCCGCTGGTGGACGACCCCGCGTTCCTGGCGCAGCTCGACCAGGTGAAGCGCGCCAACAAGCAGACGTTCGCCGCATGGCTCGCCGCGCACCAGGGCACCGTGGTCGACCCCGACTCCGTGTTCGACGTGCAGTCCAAGCGCCTGCACGAGTACAAGCGCCAGCAGCTCAACCTGCTGTGGGTCATCCGCAAGTACCAGCGCCTGCAGATGCTCGAGGCCGACGAGCTGCCCAAGCACAAGGTCACGGTCATCTTCGGCGCAAAGGCTGCCCCGGCGTACACAATCGCCAAGGACATCATTCATGCAATCATCTGCCTGGGCAGGGTCATCGAGGCGGACCCGGTGGCCAGCAAGTACCTGCAGGTTGTCATGATCGAGAACTACAACGTCACCGCGGCGCAGCACCTGATTCCGGCGGCCGACATCTCCGAGCAGATCAGCCTTGCCTCCAAGGAGGCCTCCGGCACCAGCAACATGAAGTTCATGCTCAACGGCGCCGTCACGCTTGGCACCATGGACGGCGCGAACGTCGAGATCGCGGAGCTCGTGGGCGCAGACAACATCTACACCTTTGGCGAGTCCTCCGACGAGGTGATCGCCCGCTACAAGCGCGGCGACTACAACCCCAGGAGCTACTACGAGAAGGACAAGGAGCTCGCGGCCGCCGTGGACTTCCTCACGTCCGACGCCATGCTCGCCCAGGGCGACGCCACCAACCTGAACCGCCTGCACGACGAGCTCCTGAACAAGGACTGGTTCATGACGTTCCCGGACTTCGCCGACTACTGCGCCACGAAGGCCCAGGTCCTGAAGGACTACGAGGACCGCGAGGCCTGGCAGCGCAAGGCCCTGGTGAACATCTCGAAGGCCGGGTACTTCTCGTCCGACCGCACCATCGCGCAGTACGAGAAGGACATCTGGCACCTGCGCTAGGTGCGCCGCGCGGGCCGCGTGCGGCAGGCCGGGCTGCGGCCGGCGGCTCGCGTGATGTTTGACCTCCCTATTGCCGGTGTCACCTCCCCCTTTCGGCGGCGCCGGCCCCCCATATGCATGGCCGAGGGCCGCGCCTCCATCCCGGGCGCGGCCCTCGGCGTTTTGGGGGGAGTGGCGGTGCCGGCGGCTGATGGACGTGCGGGCGTGCGCGGATCAGCTGAGCCGCACGCACCCGGCCTCAGTCTGCACGGATCTGTAAGGTCGGCGCTGGTGTGTACCCCGGGGTGTCGGGGTTGCGTCACACACCTGATCCCAGTTTGTGGAATCTTGTAAGGTCACCCCGAGTGTGTACCCACCGTTGCACACACTAGGGGAGAGTTTACAAGATTCCGCTAACTCACCCTTGGTGTGTGACGAAAATCTGGGTCCTGAGGCAAGAATCGCGGGGTGTGTTGCGCAAAATGCAATAAAGCCGAGGGTGTGTACCCCCGTAAGACAGATTAGAATTCATATGATTGCAGGTCAGCGGCTCAAAACATAAGGATTCAAGTTATTGTCGCTGCACACACCCGCCACTTTCTGCCATGGGGACCGTCGAGACGCAACACACCCCGCGCGAGATTGGAAAAACGTGCAAACTCGCATGGGGTGTGTAGCGATGCGTGGGCCTGCGGGTACACACCCGGCTCCAGTTTGCGGAATCTTGCAAGGTCACCCCCGGTGCGTACCGGCACCATGGTACTCGCGCAGCACCCGCCCGCGCCCCTACGACTGCCGCTTGATCGCCAGGATGGTGCGCATGGCCTGGCAGAACCCGTCCGTCGAGTCCAGGGCAGAAACAAACGCGTTGCCGCGGCCGGCGAGCGCGGCCTGGCTCTTTGGGTTGCCCATGCCGTTGCGCATCAGCAAGAACGTCCCCGCGTACGGCGCCATCGCGCAGTCCGCGGGAGAGTCGCCGCAGCAAATGACCTCGGCCGGGTCCCACCCCATCAGCTCGATGTAGCGCGCGGCCGCGCTGCCCTTGTCCAGCCCGCGCGGCGTGATGTGGTACGTGTGCACGTCCTCCAGCGTCCCGTCCGACCGCCGCGGCAGGATGGTGTCGCCGGTAATCCGGCTCACAAAGCCGTTGTCCGCCAGGTACAGCGGAAGCCCCGTCTCGTCCAGCATGGCCTGGGCCTCGTCCTCCAGCACGGCGCCGCGCAGCCCCACCGTCACCTCGCGGTACTCGAAGCCGATGTTGTTGTCATGATACGTCTCAAGGCAGTCGTACCAGCGGTCGAGCATCCGCCCAACCACGCCCGTCTTCACGATCAGGTCGTGCGGGGTATCGCCGCAGCCGGGGTCGTACGGCATGTCCGCCGTGAAGTAGCGCCAGTCGCTCGTGGCCCCCTCGCTCAGGCACAGGATGCCGCCCATCTCGCCGATCCATCCGCGCAGCCCCAGCATGTGCGCGTCCTCGCGAACCATCGCGCGGTTGCGCCCGGTGCACGGAATGACGCTCACGCCGGCGCGCCGCAGGTCAACAAGGGTCTCTGCCAGCTCCACGGAGGGGGTCCCGTCCGTTGCGGCCAGCGCCTGCCCGTGGCTCACCATGGTGTTGTCCGTGTCGGTGATTACGTATTTTATGCGCGAGAAACGCTGGGCCATGTCCTCGGGAACGCGTGCTGGGTCCGTGGGAAACGTGGGTAGCGACAGTCCGGGCATGATGCTCCTCTCGTCCGGCGAAGCGCGCCGGCGCGCGGGCCTTCCAAAAAAAGAGCGGCGCCTCGCCACCGTAGGCAAGACGCCGCGCACACGTTGCTACTTGTCGGCCGAATCCCCGGCAGTCCCGCCGTTGGCCGCCGCCTCGCCATCGGCAGCGCTGGCTCTTCTCGCCAGCGCGTTCTTCACCGCGCGACGGAAGATCTCGCCGTCGGGCTCGCACGGGACAAAGCGGTCGCCCTCGTGCTGGCGGGTCTCGTCGCCCTTGGCCAGAAGGCACACCACGGCACCGCGGTCAGACGAAAACGCCAGCTCGACGGCGCGCTCGATGGCGGCCGGCCGCTCCAGGATCACCTCGTGCGGCTGCCCGGCGGGGGTGGCGTCGCTCATCTGCTGGCAGATGTCTGCAACGGAGTCGTGTGCGGGGTCCTCCTCGGTGTAGATGAGGTAGTCCGCCCACTTGGAGGCCTCCTGCGGCAGCTCCTGCCGGCGCTCGTAGGCCTTGCCGCCCGGCGCGCCAAACACCGCGATCACGTCGCGCCCGGCGAACTCCTTCACGATGGAGCTAAAGAACCGCTGGTAGCTCAGCTTGTTGTGGGCATAGTCCACAATGGCCGTCACCTTGGGGTCGTCCGTCAGCAGCAGCTCCATGCGCCCGGGAACGCGCACGTGTGAAAGCCCGGCCACAACCTGATCGCGGCCCACGCCCAGCACCTCGCACATGGCGATGGCCGCGCACGCGTTGTCCACGTTGAACAGGCCCGGCATGCTCACGGTCACGTCGCCCTCCCAGCCGGGGGTGTGGCACGCAAACGTGATGCCGCCCTGGAACGGGCGAACGTCCGTGGCCCACACGTCGGCGCCGGCCTCGCGCGCGGCGTCCGAGCAGCCAAACGTCACCACGCGCTCGCAGTGGCGGGCGTGCTCGAGCACCGTGTCGAGCTCGTCGGTGTCAAGGTTCACCACAGCCACGCGCGCCTGGTCAAAAATGCGCAGCTTGCTGCCAAAGTAATCTGCAAAGTTGGGGTGTTCCACGGGGCTAATGTGATCGCGGCCTATGTTCAGGAAGCACGCGACGTCCAGGCCCAGGTCCACAACGCGGTCGTACTTGAGCGCCTGGCTCGAGACCTCCATCACCAGGTACGGCAGGCCAGAGTCCGCGGCGTTGCGCACGTGGCGCCACAGGTCGGGCGACTCCGGGGTCGTGTTCACGCTCTCGAAGTGCTCCACGCCGTCGAACGTCTCGATCGAGCCCAGGATCGCCGCACGGGGCTCGGCGCTGCCGGCGTCCAAGATCTGCTTCAGCATGTAGCTTACAGTCGACTTGCCCTTGGTGCCGGTGATGCCGACCACGTCGATGCCGCGGTCCGGGTGGCCCCACGCCGCGGCGGAGGCCACGGCCATGGCGCGGCGCAGGTCGCTTGCCACAAGCTGCGGCACGCCAGGCGCCACGGCGGCAAGCTCGTCCGCGCGGGCGCCGTCGCACAGGTAGGCGACGCAGCCCGATTCGAGGGCGGACGCAAGGTACGCCGGCTTGAACGCGGCCCCCTTGCACACGAAGAGATGGTTGGGTGCTGCGAAGCGCGAGTCGCAGTCCGCGCCGGTGACGCGGGTCTGGGCCGTCGCGTCGTCCATGTTGGAGACGCGGTCAAGCAGGCCCTGGGTGCTCAGAAGCTGAGCTATGCGCGCAAGAGTCATGGTATCCATGTGGGAAAGTATACGGCAGCTCGCGGCCGCGCGCCCGCGCGCCCGCGCGTGTGATAAACTCACCACGCATCCGGACGGCTGGCGCAGCGGCTAGCGCAGGTGCCTTACAAGCACAAGATCGGGGGTTCGAATCCCTCGCCGTCCACCATCGCACCCTCGGCCGGGCCCGCATGCGCGGGTCCGGCCTTTTGCTGCGCGGGGCCCGCGCGCTCCGCTCGCGTCCGGCGCCCGGCTGGCGCCCGGCTGGCGCGACCCTCGCAAGTCCCACTATCTGACAGAACCCGAACCTGTCAGATAGAGATGCCCCCGGCCCCTCACTACCTGACACTTTCCGCACCTGTCAGAAAGTGGTGGCTCCCATCTGGCTTTTCGCTCGATTTTCGCCCCCGAGGCACTCACTTTCCGACAGATCTCGCTTCTGTCAGAAAGTGAGCTCGCCCCACACCTCACTACCTGACAGAACCCGAACCTGTCAGGTAGTGAGCACTCTCGCCCTCGGCCCCGCCCTCGCCCTCGCCCGCCCCTCACTCGCGTGGTAGGCTTCTGCTGAAGAACCCCAGCAACAGGAGGAAACGATGGACCAGCACAACACCCCCGCCGCAGACACCCCCGCCGCAAGCATCCCCACCACAGACACCCCCGCCCCCGACACCCCCGCGCGCAGCTACGGTCGCGCCGCCAACCAGATGCGCCCCGTGAAGCTCACGAGAGACGTGATGATGAACGCGGACGGCTCGTGCCTGGCGGAGTTCGGCAACACGCGCGTCATGTGCACCGCCACGGTGGAGGAGGGCGTGCCCGCGTGGCGCAAGGGCTCGCGCGCCGGCTGGGTCACCGCGGAGTACGCCATGCTCCCGGCGTCCACGTCCACGCGCACGCGCCGCGAGTACAAGGGCCGCAAGGGCCGCTCGATGGAGATCGAGCGCCTCGTTGGCAGAAGCCTGCGCGCCGTGTGCGACATGCATCGCCTGGGCGAGCTCACCGTCACGTGCGACTGCGACGTGATCCAGGCGGACGGCGGCACGCGCACCGCGTCGATCACCGGCGCGTGGGTGGCGCTGCACGACGCGCTCCAAAAGTGGGTCGACGCCGGCAAGATCAAGCGCCTGCCGCTCACCGGCCAGGTCGCGGCCATCAGCATGGGCAAGGTCGCCGATCACCTCCTGCTCGACCTCGACTACCCGGAGGACAGCCACGCGCAGGTCGACCTCAACCTCGTGTGCACGGGCGACGGCGGCATCGTGGAGGTGCAGGGCACCGGCGAGCGCTCCACCATCAGCCGAGAAGAGCTCGACGCCTTGCTCGACATGGGCCAGGCGGGAATCCAAGAGCTCATCCGCCTGCAGGATCGGGTCACGGGCTTCTCGGACTAGCCGCCCCGCGCCGCCCCGCGCGCCGCGCCATGCGCTACCATCGACGCATCCAACCAAAGGAGAGAAACCCATGGCACTCGACATCAGCACGCTCGACCCCGCAAAGACCGTCGTCGTCGCGACGGGCAACCCCCACAAGGTCACGGAGATCGAGGCGATCCTCGGCCAGAGCCTGCCGGGCGTGCGCTTCGTCGCCCTCGGCGAGCTCGGCAATTTCCCCGATCCGGTGGAGGACGGCGACACCTTCGCGGAAAACGCCTACATCAAGGCGGCGGCCGCGCTCGACAACACGGGCCTCGCCATGGCGGTCGCGGACGATTCCGGCCTCTGCGTGGACGCCCTCGACGGCGCCCCCGGGATCTTCTCGGCACGCTGGGCCGGCGAGCACGGCAACGACGCCGCCAACAACCAGAAGCTCATGCGCCTGATGGAGGGCGTCCCGCGCGAGCGCCGCACCGCGCGCTTCCACTCCAGCGTCGTGCTGGTGGAGCGCGACGAGGACGGCGAGGGCGTCACGCACGGCGAGGGCGACTGCGAGGGCTTCGTGGGCACGGAGCCGCGCGGCGACGGCGGCTTTGGCTACGACCCGCTGTTCCTGCCCAACGACACCCCGGGCAAGACCATGGCAGAGCTCTCCGCGGACGAGAAGAACGCGATCAGCCATCGCTTCCACGCCCTGCAGAACCTCGCGCGGCAGCTGTAGCCGCGCCCCCGCGCGCAACGCGCCACCGCGCCGCGCGCTCGCGCGCTACACCTCGAGCACCGTGGCCTCGTGGCTGTAGTGGTTCAGCACCTCGCAGCCGTCCTCGGTCACGATCACCAGGTCCTCGATGCGCACGCCCACCTCGCCGGGAAGGTACACGCCGGGCTCGATGCTAAAGCACTGCCCGGCGCGCACCGGCTCGTCGTGCGTCGCGCTCACGTCGCCCGGCTCGTGGTCCTCAAGGCCAATCTGGTGGCCCAGGCGGTGCGTGAAGTACGGGCCAAAGCCGGCGTCCTCGATAATGCGGCGCGCGGTCAGGTCTATCTGCGCAAACGTGACGCCCGGGCGCACGATGGCCTCCGCGGCCTCGTTCGCGCGGCGCACGGTCTCGTACACCTCAAGCTGGCGCGCCGTGGGCGTCGCCGTAAAGAACGTGCGCGTCATGTCCGAGCAGTACGCGTTCTGCTTGCAGCCCACGTCAAACAGCACCATGTCGCCCTTGTGGAACACGGTGCCGTCCGGCTCGTGGTGCGGGTCCGCCGCGTTCGCGCCAAAGCTCACGATGGGAGAAAAGCTGTGCCCCTGGGCCCCAAGCCGGCGGTACTCGCCCAGAAGGCCGCTCGCGATCTGGTGCTCCGTCACGCCCTCGCGCACCTGCGCCGCAAGCCAGGCCATGGCGCGGTCGTTCGTCAGGCTCGCCTGGCGCATCAGCTCCTGCTCGCGCGCGTCCTTCACGGAGCGCGTGGCGTCCACGGCCCAAGAGCCCAGCCTGAAGCCGCTCGCCGCGCGGGCGTCCATCAGCGGCAGCAGCCAGTTGGCCACGAGCTTCTTGTCCACGCCCAGGGGCGCCGCGGCGTCCAGCTCCGCCGCCACCAGCGGCACGGGGTCCTCTGTGTCGTCAAACGTCACCAGCCTCTGAGCGGCGCCCGTCGCGTCCGGAAACAGCCTGTTGCAAAACATCACCGTGCGCGGGCGCCGCTCGGCGTCGCGCGCAACCAGAAGCCCCAGGAACCGCTCGTACGGCTCCGTGTAGTAGCCCGTCAGATACCAGATGGACATGGGGTCGCACACCAACATCTGGCTCAGCCCCTGGCTTTCGAGGTTCTGAAGCACCCTTTCGATCCTGCTTTCGCTCATTTCTGCTCCTTAAGCCGCGTTTTCCGTGGATGTGGCGTCAGCACCATATACTAGAAAGTTGCTTGACACTGGGCCGAAGGGCCGTCATGGGCCGCCGGCCGCGTTTTGGAGGTACAGATAGATGGAAGTCGAGGTTCCACCCGCCAATAGGGTAGACCAAATCCGAGAAGAGCTCGTCTCTCTTAGGGGAAGACATCTGCGAGTCCGGGCCAACATGGGTCGCTCCCGCGTTGTCGAGCGCACCGGCACCCTCGTGGGCGCCTACCCCACGCTGTTCGTGGTCGAGGTCGAGGAGCGCCGCGGCCGCAAGGCGCGCCAGTCCTACCAGTACGTGGACGTGCTCACCGGCGCCGTCGAGATCTACGATCCCGACACCGGCGAGCGCCTGTTCGACTTTGGCTTCGAGGACCAGCAGCTCTAGCGCCGCTGCTCGCCCGGGTGCGGCGGGCCGCGCGCCCGCCGCAAGAGGATTGGTGGTCGCATGTCGCACGTCACGATCGACGCTCCCGTCAAGGTCAACCTGCACCTGGGCATCCATCCCGGGCGGGACGCGCGCGGCTACCATCGCGCGGATTCCGTCATGGTCGCGCTCGGCGTGGGCGACACCGTGACGGTGGGCACGCTGCCCGCTCCCGGGCCGCACGCCAAGCCGCCCGCGCTTCCCGAGCCGCCCGCGGCAGATGCGTCCGGCGTCCTTCTCGCCATGAGCGAGGACGTGGGCGTCCCTCCCCAGAAGAACACCGCCTGGCAGGCCGCCGCGCGCCTGCGCCAGGCGTTTGGCATCTCCGTGCCCGTGCGCGTCGAGGTGCGCAAGGCCGTGCCGCCGCAGAGCGGCCTTGGAGGCTCGTCCAGCGACGCCGCCTCCGTGATCCTGGCGCTGTGCCGGCTGTTTTCCCTGGACGAGAAGGACCCGCGCGTCGTGGACGTCGCGCGCTCCGTGGGTGCGGACGTGCCGTTCTTCCTGAATCTGGCGCCGTCGTACCTGACGGGCGCCGGTGACGTGCTCGCGCAGACGTTTCCCGTGCTCGAGGGGCTGCCGGTGGCGCTGGTGAGGCCGGCGCGGGGCGTCTCGACCGTCGCGGCGTACCGCGAGTTCGATGCGGCGCCCGTCGTGCCCGCGTCGCCCGCGCCCATGCTTGCGGCGCTGCGCGACGGCGACGCCATGGGCGTGGCGGCTGCGCTGTACAACAACCTTGAGGGCGCGGCAATGCGCCTTGTTCCAGAAATCTTGCGCGTGAAGTCGTGGCTGCAAAGGCGGCCCGGCGTGGTGGCCGCACAGGTAACGGGGTCTGGTAGCTGCGTGTTTGCCATCTGCGAGACGCATGCGGCCGCCCGCGCGGTCGCCGCGTGTGCGCAAGATGAGGAAGATTGGTGGTCTTGCGCAACATTTACGGTTGGAAAACGCGCGCAGTTCTGCTAGAGTAACTACGCTAACGGGTTGTGGCTCAGCTTGGTAGAGCG
The DNA here is from genome assembly GCF_052121955.1 of Parafannyhessea sp. LCP19S3_B1. Classification (NCBI taxonomy): domain Bacteria; kingdom Bacillati; phylum Actinomycetota; class Coriobacteriia; order Coriobacteriales; family Atopobiaceae; genus Parafannyhessea; species Parafannyhessea sp. LCP19S3_B1. The sequence goes on from NZ_JBQKDH010000017.1 coordinate 20,416, forward strand.
CTCGGTTCGGGACCGAGAGGTCGCTGGTTCAAATCCAGTCAACCCGACCACGAATGTCAAACGGCCAGAGGCTTCGGTCTCTGGCCGTTTTCTATCTCGCGCACGAGCAGGCGCCGGCGGGCTCGTCGCCATCGCCGTCGCCGGCGTCGGACGCGGTGCCGGCAAGCAGCGCAAAGGCTGCAGACATCTTGCGCGCGGCGCCGGCGTCAACGGAGTAGTAGCACCAGCGGCTGTCCTTGCGGCATCGCACGAGGCCGCTGTCGCACAGCACCTTCATGTGGTGCGACAGCGTGGGCTGGGTTATGTCCAGGCCGTCCAGCAGGTTGCAGGCGCACACCTCGCCGCCGCGCTCGAGCATGTGTACGATCGCAAGGCGCCGCGCATCCGCAAGCGCCTTGAACACGGCCCTCAGCTGGTCGTCTGTCATTTGGCTTTCCATCTGGTACCTCCGTTGCGCCCCGCGCGGCTCCGCGGCCTAGGCGCGTGCGATCTTCTCGCCCAGCTGGCGCAGGTGCTGCGCGATGGCATCCGCGCACTCCCGGTAGGAGCGGGGCGAGCCGCCCATTGGGTCGTCCAGGCCCCAGTCCTCGCGGTGCGCGCACGGCAGGCTGGGGCAGGAAACCCCGCACCCCATGGTAACAAGCCAGTCCACGCGCGGCAGCCGGGAAAGCGGCTTGGGGTGCAGGCCGGCCGCGCTGACGCCGCGGCGCGCGAGCTCTTGCAGCGCACCTTCGTCCACGTGGTCGGCGGGGTCCGTTCCCGCCGAGAAGATCTGTGTGCCACGGGGCAGCAGCTGCCTCGCGAGCGCCTCTGCCATCTGGCTGCGGCACGCGTTGTGCGTGCACACGAAGGCGACGCAGGGGGCGGCGGTGCCCGCGGTTGCGTCCGCCGCGGCGTTTGCGAATGCGTTCGAACTGTCCATGGCCTCGTTCCGTTCCACGGCGCTAACGCAGGGGGATTCGATTATTCTAACAACGTATCGACATAAATCAATACACGCAGGCGAGAAGGGCGCGCGGCCTTCCTTGTGGTAACGCCCGTTATGGTGAGTGAGTCGCGCCCGCGCCGTCTGGCGGGGCGCGACGAACGGGATGCGTTCGCGACGAACGGTTGTGCATAGCCTGCCAACGTTAACGGATAGGCACGCTTCGCGCGCGGCGTGGCGCGTCAACTAATATGGAGCCACGTGCCGCGGAGCCGTCTGCGGCGGCGGGTGCGCGGGCTGCGGCGCGCAAGGGGCGTGCGACCAAGGCGAACCGCCAACTACCAGGGGAGGTTCTTCTCATGAGGTTTTTTGCCTATGCGCTGCGCGAATACGACGAGCTTGGGTACATGCGGGAAGCTGCGAGCCAGATGGGCTTCGAGTTCGACTGGACGAGCGAGTATCCCACGCTAGAGAACGCCCACCTTGCCGCGGGGCACGACGCGCTGTGCATAATCACCAACCCCATGCCGGCGGAGCTGCTGGACGCGTTCTGGGCGCAGGGCGTGCGCTACCTCTCCACGCGCACCATCGGCTACGAGCACATCGACGTTGCCCACGCCCGCGAGCTGGGCATGCGCGTCTCCAACGCGCCGTACCCGCCCGAGGGCGTCGCCAACTACGCCATCATGCTGATGCTCATGGCGCAGCGCAAGGTCAAGCTGCTGGCCCGCCACTCCGCGGTGCAGGACTTTGGCCTGCGCGGCAAGCTGGGAAAGGACATCTCTACCTCCACGGTGGGCGTCATCGGCACGGGGCGCATAGGCTCCACGGTGGTGCGCCACCTAAGCGGCTTTGGCTGCAAGATCCTGGCGTACGACCCGTATCCCAACGACGACGTGCGCGCGCACGCCACGTACGTCGACCTTGACACGCTGCTTGCGCAGTCCGACGCCATCACGCTGCACGCACCCGGCCTGGCCGAGAATTACCACATGCTCGACTCGGCGGCGTTTGCCAAGATGAAGGACGGCGTGGTGCTGGTGAACGCCGCGCGCGGCATGCTGGTGGACACGGAGGCCCTGGTAGCGGCCGTGGAGTCCGGCAAGGTGGGTGCCGCGGCGCTCGACACCATAGAGAACGAGGCGGACCTGTACTACCGCGACCTCAGCCGCGACGTGCTGCCCAACCGCGACCGCAGCGTGCTGATGGCGTTCCCCAACGTGATCGTGTCGCCGCACATGGCGTTCTACACCGCAGAGGACGTGCGCGCCATGATCTTCAACTCCGCCGGCGCGCTTTTGGCGTTCAGCCGCGGGGAGGAGACCCCGTTTGAGGTGCGCGCATAGGCCTGTGCGGACGCTTCCGAGTCGCGCCCGAGTTGCAGCAAGATGCCGCCAGATAATTGCATATTGAGCCTAGGCTCCCCGTTGGGATTGCGCGTTTTCTAGACCTGAAGATGTGCTACACGGTCCCATAGCTCCCTTTCAGCCTTACGCGTACCGTGCATAGGGGATAAAATCAGTCGCAAATGGCAAAATGCGCAGAATGTGCCTTTCATTCGGTACCAAACGACGCATTTTGGGAACGGATTCATCTGCGTGCGTAGCATGGTCGCAACGCGCAGACAAGGGTGCGAAGGCAAGGGGAGCTGGAGCCGTGGGAAAGCGGGATGCAGAAAAGGCCAAGAAAGATACCACGTCCGCAAAGGGCGATGCTCCCGACCTGCGCAAGCTCAACCGAGTTCAGCTGCTGAGGCTCCTTCGCGACGCCACGGAGGAAAACGAGCGCCTCTCCGCAGAGCTCGCCGCCACCAGGGAGCGGCTTGAGCAGGCGGAGCAACAGCTCGAGGACCGCCGCATCGCCATCGCGGACTCCGAGTCCCTTGCGGAGGCGTCGCTCAAGCTATCTGGCATATTCGCCGCGGCGCAGCACGCCATTGACCTGTATGGCTACAACGTGGCCCAGAGCCGCATGACCCCAGAATGCGTCGGGGGGGGGCGCTCTCGTAGCGCAGGGTCCGCAGAACGTGGGCGAGAAGATCAGCCATCCGGCGGGGCGCTAGACCCCACGAGCGAAGAGCCGGGTGATGACCTTGACGCAGAGTAGCGACGGCACCCTAGGTGGTGCCGACGGCAGGAAGGGGCGCGTTTCTCTTCCAGACCTAAGCGCGATCGACGACGAGCTCGAGCGCTCGGAGTCCGCGCAGCACCGCCACAACGTGCGGCGCAACATTGGTTTTGCGCTGGCTGCCGTGTTTGCGGCGTCGGTGCTCGTCTCCAGCTTCGTGCTGCCAACCTTTAGGATATATGGCTCGTCCATGACGCCCACGCTGCGCGAGGGCGACGTCGTGGTGGGCACAAAGCCCGGCTCCGTGCGCCGTGGCGACCTCATCGCGTTTTCCTACAACAACAAGCTGCTCGCGAAGCGGGTCATTGGCCTGCCTGGCGACTGGGTCGACATCGATTCGTCCGGAGACGTTTCCGTCAACGGCAAGCGCCTGAGCGAGCCCTACCTGCGCGCGGGCGCCAAGAGCCTGGGGCAGTGCGACATCAGCCTGCCGTACCAGGTGCCGGAGGACACGTACTTCGTGATGGGCGACAGGCGCGCCGTATCGCTGGACTCGCGCCTGACGCAGGTGGGATGCATCCCAAAGGACCAGGTGGCGGGGCGGCTCGCCTTCAGGGTGTGGCCGCTCCAGAGCGCGGGGCCAGTCGCCTGACCCAGCCGGCAGTGCCGGAACTCCTTGCCCATGCGGGCACGGTCATAGGCATTTGAACGGAAGCAAGGGGCCGCGGCAAGAGGCCATGCAAGAGAGAGACACGGAAGACGGAGGTGCGGGATGCGTAGCGAGTCAGGTCCAGACCCCTAGGGGAGAAGGGCGTGGGATGTGGGTGGCGCCCGCCACGTGAGGGCAGCGCTGCTCCCGAAGGTAGTCTGTAGAGAAAGGAAGTAACATGAAACACCTGAGCAAGATGCTCAAGGGCGTCGTGGCGGCACTCGCCGCGGCCGCGATGGCGCTGACGCTGGCTCCGCCGGCGTTCGCGGCGGAAGCGGGTACGTACAAGCTGACGCTTAAGGGTACCGCGACGGACCACACCTACGAGGCGTACCAGATCTTCACGGGCGACCTCTCCACCAACACGGATGGCAAGAAGGTCCTCTCCAACGTCAAGTGGGGTACCGGCGTCACCTACAGCGGCAAAGAGTCTGCGGCCGACGTGGCGAAGAAGCTGGGCGACAAAACGATGACGATCGATACGCTGCTGGACAAGCTCACGCTCACGACGCCTGCGAAGACCGTGGCCTCCGCCAAGGACTCGACTGTTATCGACGGTCTTGCCGCCGGCTATTACCTCGTGAAGGACAAGGACGGTACCCAGAAGGACAAGTCCGACGCCTACACCAAGTTTATCGTCCAGGTCGTGGGTGACACCGAGGCCGACATCAAGTCCGACGTCCCGACCGTCGTGAAGAAGGTCAAGGACACGAACGAGTCCACCGGCGATACCACCGACTGGCAGGACTCTGCCGACTACAAGATCGGCGCTGATGTGCCGTACCAGATCACCGGCACCATGCCTAACAACATTGCCGACTACACCACCTACAAGTACGTGTTCACCGATACCATGTCCAAGGGCCTGACCTACACGGCCAAGAAAGCCACGATCACGATTGGCGGGAAGGACGTTACCAGCTCCTTCGAGGAGACCGTTACGCCCAACACTGACGGCACCACGGTCACCTGGTCTTGCGACAACCTCAAGGACATCAAGGACGTCTCGCTTGACGCGAACACCAAGGTCGTCGTGACCTACACCGCCAAGCTGAACGATAACGCCGTTCTCGGTGCTGCTGGCAACCCCAACGAGGTTGACCTTACCTACTCCAACAACCCCAACAAGGGTGGCGAGGGCGAGACCGGCAAGACCCCCAAGGACAAGAACATCGTCTTCACCTACAAGACCGTCGTGAACAAGGTTGACCAGGAGAATAAGTCCCTTGCCGGCGCTGGCTTCACGCTGCAGAAGAAGGTCAACGGTGTCTACACGGACGTCAAGTCCTTCACCGCGGGCGAGGAGACCAAATTTGAGTTCAGCGGCCTGGACGACGGCGAGTACAAGCTCACCGAGACCACGACCCCCGCTGGCTACAACACGATTACCCCGATCGAGTTCACCATCAGCGCAGAGCACGATGCTGATTCCGACGATCCCAAGCTGATCAGCCTTTCCGGCAACGTGACCACGGGCGAGGCCACCTTCACCGCGAATAAGGACGCTGGCTCCCTCACGACCGACGTCGTGAACAAGAAGGGTTCCACGCTTCCCTCCACGGGCGGCATGGGCACCACCATCCTGTACGTTGCCGGCGCAGCCATCGTTGTTGCCGCGGGCGTTGGCCTGGCCATCCGTCGCAACAAGCGTCAGAACGCCTAGCTTTTGGTAGCCGCAGCTGCGAGCCGCGGCACCCGCTAGCTACAACGGCTAGCGCGCGCACCACATAGTTCCAATACAAGTGCGAGCGGCGGCTCCAGCGGGAGCCGCCCCCGCCCAAGCAACAGAGAGGAGGACGCACCATGGCAAAGTGGCTGAGGGCGCACGCGCTCGACCTTCTCCTTGGCTGCGTCCTTCTCTTTGGCGTGGGGCTGCTGCTGTATCCCACCGTGAGCGACTGGTGGAACTCCATGCACCAGACCCAGGCGATTGCGACGTACCAGAAGGCGGTGCAGGACAACTCGGCCAAGCGCAACAAGGAGCTGTGGGACGCGGCCGTGGCGTACAACGAGTCTCTGCCGCACGATGACAGTCGCTTTAGGATGTCTGCCGCCCAGACAAAGTGCTACGACTCTACGCTGGACGTGACGGGCACGGGCATCATGGGCTACGTGCAGATTCCCAAGATCAGCGTGTCGCTTCCCATCTACCACGGCACGGACAGCGCCATTCTGCAGGTTGCCATTGGGCACATCCCCGGCTCGTCGCTGCCGGTGGGCGGCCTGGGCACGCACTGCGTTATCAGCGGACACCGCGGGCTTCCGTCCGCGCGCCTCTTCACGGACATTGACCAGCTGCGCGAGGGAGACCTCTTCATGATCAATGTCCTTGGAAAGACGCTGACGTATCAGGTGGACCAGATCAGGGTCGTGCTGCCGGACAAGCTGGACGACCTTGCGATAGACGACGGCCTTGACCTGTGCACGCTGGTTACGTGCACGCCGTACGGCGTCAACACGCACCGCCTGCTGGTGCGTGGCCACCGCGTGCCCAACCGCACGGCGGCGCTTGCGGCGGGGGACACCTCGCTCGTGAGCCCCGTGCTTGTGGCGGCTCTGGTGACGGCGCTCGCGGCCGCGGTGCTGGCGCTGACGCGGCTGGTGCGCGGCCGGCGTCGCGCTCGCGGCGTGGCGGAGAGCGCGCCGGCGGGCGAGAAGGACGAGGGTTCCACGGCTGGGAAGGGAGCGCAAAGGTGACGCTCACACTAGACAGAACGCGCGCGGGCTTGGCGAGGGCGCTGGGTCGTGCGGCCGCCGCGGTGACGCTGGCGGTTGCCGTGGCCGCGCTTGTGGCGGCGCCCGTGGCGGCACAAGCGGCGGAGCGCGTGCCAGAGGGGGCCACGTGCAGCCTCACGGTGCAGAAGTGTCCGGCAGACGGCCAGACCTTCCACCTGTATCGCGTGGCGCGCATGCAGGCGGACGGATCGCTCGTGGCGGAAGACGCGCTGTCGCAGGCCGTGGTAGACACGGGCGTCGATCCCGCCGCCTTTGGCGAGAAGACCGATGCCCAAGAGTTGGCGCGCGCGGCGGCAAGCTACGCGGGCTACGTGGCTGCGGACCCCGCGGTGTTCAAGAAGGCCGATGCCAAGGCCGCCGGCGGCACCGCGCGCTTTGATGAGCTCGATCCCGGCATGTACCTGTTGGTTGCAGACGCGGCCGTCATGGTCGACAGCACGTACACCGCACGTCCCAACCTGGTGATTGTGCCGCGCCTTGACGGCTGGACGTATGCAACGGACTGCAAGGTAGACGCAAAGTTCGAGGTGACGCCCGCGCGCACGTACCACAACCGCGTCACCAAGCTGTGGCGTGGAGACAGGGCATCCGCCCGCCCGGCCTCCGTCACGGTTGCCATCTACAACGGCACCAAGCTCTACAAGCAGGTAAGGCTGGACGCAAGCAACGGCTGGACGTTTGCGTGGGACGGCGAGGGCACGTGGTCCGTGCGCGAGCTTGGCGTTCCCGCGGGCTACACGTGCTCGCTCAACCAGGCGCAGGCCACGCCCAAGTCCGCGGACGCAGGCGTCAACTTCCAGCTCACCAACAGCAAGCCCACGACCCCCGGCGGTGGCGGTGGCAGAAGCCACTCCGGTGGTTCCGGCTCAAAGGGCGGCTCGGCTGTCACAAAGACCGGCGACCCCAACGGCGTTGCGCTGCCGGCCGCGCTCATGTGCGCGGGGGCTGCGCTCGCGCTCGCGGGCCTCTGGTCCAGGCGCAGGGAGGACGCGCGTTGATGCCAGGGCGTGGAGCACATACACGCGGTGCCGCGGAGCCGCGCGGCGGCGGCCGGTGGAGGCTCGCCGTCTGCGTGGGGCTTGCGCTTGTGGCGACCGGTCTTCTCGCCTGGGGGTACGGCGTTGCCCAGGCGTCGCAAGAGGAGGCGCGCGGCAAGGCGTTCTGCTCGCGCGCGCTCGCGCGGCTGGAGCGCGTGACTCCCGCGTCCGGTGGCACGGTCGCCGCAAGCGTGGCGGATCTGCCGGTTCTGCAGGTGGACGGCGTGGACGTGGCCGGCCGCCTTGTGGCGGCGGGGGCGGGGCTGGATACGCCCGTCGCCGCGCCGGGCTCCGCCACTGGGCTTGCGCCCTCGCTGGAAGAAGGCCGCGCCGGGGAGCTCGTAGTGCGCTGCCGCCCGTGGCAGACATCTGCCATACAGGCGCTGCGCAAGGGAGAAGAGATTCGCTTTGTGCAGGTAGACGGTGCGGGCAGGACGTACTCCGTCGTGGACGCCGGCACGACGAGCTCGAAGTTCGACGATCACTTCGACCTCTTGCTGTACGTGGAGGGGTCGTTCGGTAGCAAGCGGTGGGTGGGTTGCTCGCAGTCCTCCTAAAGGGAGGCTTGCGAGCAGCACACAAACATGCGGGTAGGAGCAGGCATGAGCAACATACTTGATAGGGCCGCAAGGATGCTGGCAGACAACCGAAAGCTTCGCAGGTGGTGCATTGCCGCCGGCGCGCTTGCGGTGGTGCTTGTGGCAACGGTGAGCGCGCTTCTGGTGGGCAACGCCAACGCGCTCGCGGGGCAGGATGCCCTGAATGATGCGATGACCGATGATACCCGACTTTATTGGGAGATTGCCGGCACGGGCGAGTCTGGTTGGACGGCAGTCGATGAAAACGTGCCCGTTGCCGAAGACTCGGTGCTCAGACTGCGCCTCGCCTTCAAGCTTTCTTCGGATCAGCTTGACGATCAGGAAGCCATCTCGTACAGGCTTCCTGAGGGTCTTGCGCTTCCCGACACTACAAAAGGCGAGACCATAGCAGTTTTTGATGGGACAGACGCTGGGACGGCCGATGAGACTGGTGATACCCAGATTGGCTCTGCCACCATCAAAGGAAACGTCCTTACTCTCACGCTTGACTCTGCTGCTTTGGATTCAGTGGATGGCGGAGACTCTTCCTCCTCGGCGGTGGAGAGCGGTGATGCTGTGGCGACAGGCTCGCAGGCGATCGAGGTCTCGGGCTTCGTGGACCTCGACTTTACCTTCGACAATCTATTGCTGAATAACAACGGAAGCGTCGCACTCAGGCTCGGCAATGCGCGCGTGTTGCATGTGACTAAGGCGTCTGCGGAGGAGGATGTGGCGTCACTCGGCGGAACCAGCAGCGAAAGCGAATCTCTGCCAGATGCTGCCGCTCCCTCAGAAAGCGCCGATGCAAATGACGCATCAAAGGAAAGTGCGACGGCACATAAAGTTGCAGCGGCAAAAGCTGCTCCAGTAGCGCTGCTTGCTTCGTCGGGATCCGGTTCTGAGCCAGCCGGTAAGGACTTCAGTTCCTATATCACGAACGCCACGGTCGAGAAGGTCGTCAATGGAAAGTGGACGGCGGCGACTGAGGTCACCGAAGGCGATTCGGTGCAAGTCTCTTTGGCTTACGTTCTGCCTGCTGATCTGCTCGACGGTACGACTGAGGCAGGAAGGACGATTTATTACAAGCTTCCCAATGGTGTTGCAGTGGATACCGAAAGCCAGGGGCGCGTAACAAACAAGGATAACGTGGAGGTTGGTTCCTACACGATTGGCACGGATGGCACCATCAAGATCGTGTTCGACCAAGACAAGGTCATGGCGGACGATGGTTCCGTCGACGGAACGGTGACGTTCATGGGGACGGTTTCCCAGCTCTCTGGCGGAGAGAGTGGGACCATAAGCTTTGGCAATGCTTCGACGACCATCAAGGTCAACAAGAGAACCGAGGCGGAGACGCATGACCTTTCGATAAGCAAAACGGCGGCGTTCGCTGATAGTACGCAAAAGAAGATTAAATATACTGTGACTGCTTCTTCGAACAGCGGAACGGGAACCGTCGTCAACATCAAAGACACGCTCTCTTCTACAAACGCATCAGCGAGCTTCGAAAAAAATAGTCTCGTGGTGAAGAGGCTCGATCCATCAGGCAAAGAAACCACGGTCAGCAATGCTAACCCCAAATATGAGAACAACACCCTTAGCATCGAAAGCCTGCCCGCCCTGGGCAAAGGTGAGAAGTATGTTGTCAGCTATGAGGTGAGTGTTGCACCGACTTCCGGCACCAGCAATGGCGGCATCAGCAACAAGGCGGAGGGCACGAGCGGAAACCAGGCAAGCAGTGACACGAAGTCTCTAAGCTGGGGAACTAAGACCAGCAAAAGCGGCTGGTATGATGGCGAAAACAACCTTATCCACTGGGATATTACCGTTAATCCGAATGGCAGCGACATCGCGGGGCAGAGCGTTGCAGACAACCTGCCTGAGGGGACGAAGCTGACAGGTCCATATGAGATCAAGGGCGCTGACGGTACAGTCCTGACGGCGGGTGGCAAGAAGGGCGATTCGAGCATCAACTACACATTCCCTTTGACCGACGCGTCCGGCAGAGCACTAAGCGATGCGCAGAAAAGGCAGGAATACAAGATTACATATTCCACGACGGCACCGTCGGAAAACAGGAAAGTAGAGAATACTGCCACTACACAGGACAAGTCTGGCGGCACGTCGAGCGGCACTGGCACGGCCTATGTTAAGCACCGCACGCTCGAGGTAACGAAGGCACATGGTGCCGATACGAGTGAAGGTAAAGATCGGAAAGCAACGTGGACATCCACCGTTACGCTGCCTGACACCAAACTCGAGAGCTTCACTTATACCGACACTATCAACAACGCAACCGACGGCAACAGGGGCGACCTCGGAGCGGACAGTCATTGTGCTTGGGCTGGCGAGCTCGATAAATATCTGGCAAAGAATCAGAATCTTGCAATCAACCTGGCCGATGGGTCGACCTATGTCTATCGCGGATATTGGAGCAACAAGGCGCACCAGATTAGGAAAGGCCAAGAATTTGAAACCGACGATGTCACAATCAAAGTGAGCTATTTTGATAAGGACAACAAGAAGGTAGTGCCAAACGACGCTAACTATCGCACGAAGATCAAGCGGTTCGTTGTCAATGTGACGGTTGCGAATGGTGTCGAGGTTGTCGCAAAGAACATGACGCTCAATAACTATCCGACCCATATGGCCACTTCCGAAGGCAGCGAGGGCCAGACGTGGAAGGCCTCGAATACGGGTGCAGTTGGAGATAAGAAATCGACTGCAACGACGAACTTTACGATTCCTAAGGCGGTCGACAAGGAAGTCCGCGTCTTGGACGGCAACGGAGATGGGCACTTTGCTGGTGGCACCGTCACGAAGAAACTCGACTCCGTTTCGAATAGCCAGCTTGAGTACCGCATCATCCTGAACACCGATAGCAAGACTGGCAGAACCATCACGGTGAAAGACACGCTGCCCGCTGGTATGTCCATCGTTGACGGCGAGGTTTGGGGTCGCTTCTTCAGGAGTGAATACGACGAGCACGAGACGAACTATAAAGGCACGAGCTTCGCCAAAGGGACGAATCCGACGTATACGACCAAGCAAAACGATGATGGTACGACGACTGTCATCTTCACGATTAAAGACTACAAATATACCGAAGATTATCCACTCGTCGCGATCCACTACAAGACCTCTGTTGCCCAGGATAGTGAGTGGAGCGACCTTAAGGTTGATCGTAGAACCTACTCCAATACGGCGGAGTGGAATGGCCATAAGGACACGCAGACGACAACGGTAACCCGTGACGTTCAAAACGTCGTGAAGACAGGCGAGCAGGTCACATCTAATGGGTCGCCGACCAACATCATGCGTTACTACGTTGACATAAACCCAGCTGGGAAGAATCTTGATAAGAGCTCTGACACCTTGGTGCTGACAGACACCTTTGGCGATGCGAACCGTTATTCTCCTGAGCTGCTGATGGACACCATCCATCTTTATGCCTACCGGCCAGATGCGGAAAACCACAAGGGTGCAGAAATCGATAAAAGTCGTTACTCGGTTACATATGATGCGGCGAAGGGTGTAATGACCGTCAGGGTCCCCGATGCACTCGCCTGCGTCCTCGGATATGAGGAGCGCATCGACAAATCTGCGGTGGTTGAGGGGTATGACGTCAGCAACTCGGTCAACCTCAGTGGCCAGTGGTCTTCGGAAAAGATGACCAAGCTGAAAAACATTACACACTCTGCTACGGCAAACCGACGGCATGTCACGCTCTACAAAGTCGACAGCGACAACTATCGGACGCTGCTACCTGGAGCAACTTTCACGCTAGCGAAGTGGGACAGCTCCAGCGGCTGGAAGACGGTGAGTGCGACAGAGAAGACGGGCGCGGACGCGGGCAAGAGCGATTACGGCATGCTCTCCTGGGACCTGAATGCAAACAACGCGAAGGTTACGACGGACGCGCTTTTCCGTGTGGTCGAGACGAAAGCACCGGCTGGTTATAGGCTGGACGAGACTCCGCACTACTTTGTCGTTCGCGGGAATAGCAACGAATCCGTCGATGACGCATGGGCGAAGGTGGGGTATGTGCCCTCAGTTCAGAAGTCTGACGTCACCTTCATCAACTACAGCGGTGGTGCTCTGTACATCCCCAACACTTACACGCGCTTGACCGTGAGAAAGAAATGGGCCAATTCGGATGGAGCGGACGCCTTGGCGCCGAAGGACGCCTCGGTGAAGGTGCAGCTCTATCAGAACACACAGAAAAGCGACCCGGATGATACCTGCACGGTGACCATAACCGCCCGGGCCGTTAATGAATCGGATAGGAGTTGGGCAAAAGACAAGACCATCACGGAGAAGGTTAAGCGCGGGACGGCTTTCAAGATGAAGGTCAGCAATTGGGGAATCGCATTTTCGGTTGCGATTGGGGACGACGCTCCCATCCCATATGCGAACAATAATGTTGAGTACACAGAGGTATCGGTTCCCTCGGCGGCGACAAACGGGGCATCGCTATCTATAGTCGTGTTGGAGCCTGGCAGTTCCGTCAATGGCAGCAACATCACTGTTAGCGAAAAGGAAAAGCCCGATGACATCCTGACAAACAAGACCGCCCATGGGGATGCGGTTACGCTTGCGTCCCCGACCTGGTCTCACGACTGGGACGACCTGCAGACGAAGGATGCAGAGGGGCACACGCTCTACTATACCGTCGAGGAGGTCTCTGGACCATCTGGCTATACGGTCGCCTATGCGAACAACGAGGGCATCCAGACGGGAACGATTGTGGTGACCAACACGTTGCCGGAGGGATACGTGCTTCCTAAGACTGGCGGCTCTGGAGCAGGGCGATATCTGGCGACTGGCATGGCGATAGTCGTCGCGACGGCCGTGCTTCTCGCTCGAAGGAAGCTGGCAAGTTTCTAGCTGGGTGAGATAGTCGGAGAGCTGGCAGTTCGCTTGGCGGACGCACGAATGGGTTGCTAGGCGGATGACGTAGGTACGGGGTAGTGGAGAGACCAATTAAGCCTCGCCGAACAAATCAAAAGCGGGCGTGGATGGAAATGTCCATCAGCGCCCGTTCTTTATTGCGATTCGAGTGACTCCCTTCGAATGATATTGCCGGGAGGACGTCGTCCCGCCAATATAGGAGGGCTACTGCTTATGGCAGACATTACATGCGTTTCGGAAATCGGACTGTTCTTGCACCATCCTGCCGCTCGCTTACGTGATAGGAAAAGGCCCCGGGTCGTTGACAAATGGGTGAGCTCCGCGCGGGGCGACAGCGCCTCAAACGTGTCTCGGATCTTTAATTCGTCTCGGAATGATGAGTTCCTTGCGTCCAGTCATGCATCGGCGCAGCCCTATAGTACGCATACGTACGATTTCGCTTCGTCTTGAAGGAACATTACCTATACGTAAGATGCTTGGCGTGGGCTTTGAGCCGAGCGTACCCCTCTGTGGCTAGATGTGCTTGAGGAAGATATTCCAGCTGGTGCCGAGCACGTCGTCGACGGTGGCTACCTCTTGGAACCCGAGGTGCCTGTAGAGGCCTGGAGCCTGGAAGCCATACGTGTTGAGGAGGACCTTCTTGGCGCCGCGCTCTTTCGCCTGGGATTCGACGCGGGCGAGGAGGGCGCGTGCGACGCCGCAACCGCGGAAGCGCTCCTGCACGAACAGCTACTCGACCTCCACGGTATCTGCCACGAGGTATGCCACGATGCCGCCCGCGAGCTCACCCTCGGCCTGCGCGGTGAGCGAAAGCGACGGTATGTCCTGCGGCCAGTGACGTGCGTTGTACGTGCGAAGGAGGGTGTGGATACGCTCCTCTTCCAGCTCCGTCGCAGGCGCTATGCAGAGGGCGTTTTGGTCATCATGCGGCATGGGGACGCTCCTAACGGAAGCCTTAGTAGAAAAGGGGCACGCGGTCACGGAGGAAATCGTCCAAGGTGCAGGCTCCCGAGGAGCTGTCGCCCACGACGATGCGCTTTGCCTGGGGGTGCCTGGAGAGGAACTGCGCCATGCCGCCCTGACGAGACTCGCTGCCGCCCTTGACCTCGATTGCGGAGATCGAAGCGTTTCTGACGGCCACGAAGTCGACCTCGCTCGTACCCTCGCGCCACCAGAAGAGGCTGAAGCCCTCCTCAGGCGCACGCGCAAGAAGACGGGCGCCGACGGCCGACTCGACGAGGTGACCGCGCCGCGCGCTATCCGCGGCGTACGTTGCCCTGCCAAGCCCATCTGTTGCCGTCATGAGCGACGTGTCGAACACCATGAGGCGCGGGGAGCTCTTGCGGCGCGTGACGGGCTTCTCGTCGTACTTGGGAAGCGCGCAGAGCACGCCTGCCTTGCCAAGGAGATCGAGGTAGTGGGCGAGCGTGGTGGTGTTGCCCGCGTCCTGCAGCTGGCCGAGCATCTTGTTGTACGAGAGCTCCTGGCCGGAGTACGTGGCGCCCAGCCGGAAGAGGGCACGCATGAGCGCGGGCTTGCGCACCCGGCCGAGCGCGAGGACGTCCTGCGAGATGGTGGGCTCGATTATCGCGTCGCGCACGTACGAGGCCCAGCGCTTCTCGTCTTTTGCGAAGATGGCCGCCCCCGGGTAGCCGCCGAGGTAGAGGTAGTCTTCCAGGCTGTACCCAAACGCTTGCGAGCACTCCTTTAGGCTCCAGTGGGGCGACCTGATGAGCTCGAAGCGACCCATGAGGGAATCCTCCAGTCCCCTGTGCAGCAGCAGGGAGGACGAGCCGCTGAGCACTGCGCGTACGGGCGTGCCGTTGCGGCGGTCGGCATCGTAGAGACCCTTCACGACCGTTGGCCAGTGCGGGATCTTCTGGATCTCGTCCACGACCAGCACCACGGGGCGCTTGCCGCCGCCCGTCATGTTGCGTGCCTGCTGCCACTCTGTCTGCAGCCACTCCGCGCTGGGCACGATGGCATCGTCCGAGCTGACGTAGCTGTGCTCCAGGTCGATTTGATCGAGCGCCTGCGTGAGCATGGTGCTCTTTCCCGTTTGCCTTGGGCCCACGACCACCTGGATGAGCGGGTTTTCGACCTCGCGCATGCGTGAGACGATTGTCTGCACCTGGTGCCTCTGGAACATGCTGCCCTCCCTGCGCTTCTCAACGTATTGAGTAAGTATACTCAACATACTGAGTAAATTTACTCAGTATGTTGAGAAGTGCAGGTAGATGGCGAAAAATGTCGGTTGCGGCGTGGGCGCTGGGTGCCGGGGCTAGTAGGAGACCTGGCAGCGGATGCCGGCGGCGCGGACGCGGTCTGCGATGGCGTCCATGGTCTTGCGGCTGGCCTTGCGGAGGTCCGGCGCGGGGGTGTCGCGGGCGATGGTGTAGATGGTGGCGTACTGCGGGGCGATGCGCTTGACGTCCTCGAGCCACTCGCTGACCTGGTCGTACGAGGTGTTGGAGACGTCGCGGCCCTCGAACGTGCCCTCGAGGAAGATGGTCTGGACGATGACGTGGCCGTCGAACGCGGCGTACGCCTGTACCTGGTGCTCCACGGAGTAGGGGATGCTGGGCCTATTGAGCGCGCGGGCGAGGGCGTCTGCGTGGGCGTCGAGCTTGAGGATGTTGTCGTCCACCTTGAACAGGGCGTCGCGGACGGCGGGCCTGTCCGCGAACGTGCCGTTTGAGAGCACGGCGATCTTTGCGGCCGGCGCGAGCTCGTCGCGAAGCGCGATCGCGGCCTCGACCGCCTTGGGGAAGATGGGGCTTGCCGTGGGCTCGCCGTTGCCGGCGAAGGTGATGACGTCTGGCAGGTCGTCGTCCGAGGCCATGAGCTCGAGCGAGGCACGGAGCCCCGAGGTGACGTCCTCGAGTGTGGCGTAGCCGTCGCGCGTGCGCCTTTGGGAGTTGAAGCCGTTTTCGCAGTAGATGCAGTCGAATGTGCAGATCTTGCCCGTCGAGGGCATGAGGTTCACGCCGAGGGAGACCCCGAGGCGCCTGCTGCGGACCGGCCCAAAGACGGGACTGTCATTGAGGAACGTGGCCATGCTCTTCTCGCCCTCCCTGTGCGCGGAGTTCCGCGTGGTGGGTTGTCCACTGATTGGTGGACAACTATTTTCAATAAATTTAGCCCTTTGCTTAGGTTCAATTCATTTTAATGCTTCATCCGGCAATTTTTAGGACATAATTACCGAATAGTTACCGACGGGGGCGTCGGAATGTGATATGCCTACGTGTGTACGGAAACCAGCCTGTCGCACGAGGCGGCGGGCACAAGCGTAGGGAGCTTACTATGGGCCGTTTTACCAACCCGCGTGATCTGTACTTTGGCGAGGGGTCTCGCCACGAGGTCAAGAACCTGAAGGGCAAGAAGGCCGTCATCGTCTCTGGCGGACACAGCATGCGCCGCGGTGGATTCCTTCAGGACGTCCAGAAGGACCTGGAGGACGCCGGCTTCGAGGTGAAGCTGTTTGAGGGCGTCGAGTCTGACCCGTCCGTCGAGACCGTCATGAAGGGCGCCGCCTTCATGCAGGAGTTTGGCCCCGACTGGATCATTGCAATTGGCGGCGGCTCGCCCATTGACGCCGCGAAGGCCATGTGGATCAAGTACGAGTACCCCGAGTGCACCTTCGAGGACATGTGCAAGGTCTTTGGCATTCCCGAGCTGCGCCACAAGGCCCACTTCTGCGCAATCAGCTCTACGTCTGGCACCGCGACCGAGGTGACCGCGTTCAGCATCATCACCGACTACCACAAGGGCATCAAGTACCCGATCGCCGACTTCGAGATCACGCCTGACGTGGCAATCGTCGACCCCGAGCTGACCTACAGCATGCCCGCGAAGCTGTGCGCGCACACCGGCATGGACGCGCTGACCCACTGCCTGGAGGCGTACGTCTCGACGGCGGCCTCCATGTTCACCGACGCCGACGCCCTGCACGGCATCCGCGAGATTCACCACTGGCTGCCGATTTCCTACACCGGCGACAAGGAGGCCCGTCAGCACATGCACGAGGCGCAGTGCCTGGCCGGCATCGCGTTCTCTTCTGGCCTGCTGGGCATCGTGCACTCCATGGCGCACAAGACCGGCGCGGCCTTTGAGAACGGGCACATCATCCACGGCTGCGCGAACGCCATGTACCTGGGCAAGGCCATCCAGTGGAACTCCAAGGACTCCCGCGCCAAGGAGCGCTACGCGTACGTTGCCAAGGAGATCCTGCACCTGCCGGGCGAGACCGACGACCAGCTCGTTGACTCCCTGGTCCAGGAGATCCGCAACATGAACGACAAGCTGAACATTCCGCAGGGCATCAAGAACTACGCCAACGGCGGCGTGAAGGCCGACGCCACGGGCGAGCCCGTGATGGTCTCCGAGGCCGAGTTCAAGGAGAAGCTGCCCCAGATCGCCGCGAACGCCGCGCTGGACGCCTGCACGCCCGAGAACCCGCGCGAGACGAAGCCCGAGGACTTCGAGAAGATTCTGACCTGCTGCTACTACGACGAGCCCGTGAACTTCTAACGAAGCGCGCGGAGACGCGAGTGGCCGCATAGGCCGAGTTTGAGCGAAAGGGGAGCCCGCCGGCGAAATGCCGACGGGCTCCCCTTGTGCGTGCGGTCGCGAGGCGCGTGGGACGTTACGCCTGGGCGAGGAGGTCCGCCGCCTTGGCGCTGCCGGGCTCGAGCGCGCCGAGCGCGCGGTACATCCACTCCGTGCGAGCGGGGTCGAGCGACGCGGCCTCTGCGGAGGTGGCGAGGGCGACGACCTTCTGGGCGAGCTGGGACTGCTCGGCGGAGAGCGCGTCCACGTCTGCCGCCTGGTGGGCGGTGACGCCGCGGTGCTCGCTGACGTGCTGGACGAAGCCGAGGACGTCCTGGGCGGTGCCGGTTGCCGAGGCGTCGTCGCCGTCCGCGTAGGTGCGGATGGCATCGACGATGACCTGGGCGGGCGTGCCGCAGGGGACGAAGCCGGGGACGGCGTCCATGGCCTCGGTGATGGTGGCGCCGAGGGCGACGACGGCGCCGGCGAGCTGCTTCTTGGGATCGGACATGGGACTCTCCTTCTGTGCGAGGGCTCTGCTTGACCGCACTAGGATATGACACCTCGACACGCACATTAGCGTTGCCGCGAGAGAATAGCTACAATTTCTATAACAATTGGGGCGAGGCGGCGCGTTCTTCTCGCCCGCGCGCCTTGTTGTGGGCACATGGCGGGCATGCGCGGCCGGGCCGTGCGGTATCGTGGTGGAAAGAAGTTTTGCGGGTGGCTGGCGCTGTGGCTGCCGCCGCGTGGAATCGAGGGGAAGTCCTGCTGGGTGGAGAAGACGCGTGAGGTCGGGGAGCCGGGGCGAGCCGGTGCGGCGGGCGGGTTGAGCGAAACTGCCGCGCGAAAGTATCGCCAGATGACGGAGAGCCCCATTCCGCGGCTGGTTCTTTCGCTTGCCTGGCCGTCGATCGTGTCGAATCTGGTGACCACGATCTACAACCTGGCGGACACGTTCTTCATTGGGCGGATCTCTACCTCTGCCGAGGGCGCGATCGGCGTGGCGTTTGTGGTGATGACGCTGATCCAGGCCGTTGGGTTCTACTTTGGGCAGGGGACGGGCAACGCGATGTCGAGGTACCTGGGGATGCAGAACCAGCGCATGGCGGACACGATGGCGTCCGTGGGCGTGACCGCGTCGTTTGGGTGCGGCGTGGCGATTGCCGTGCTGGGGCACGTGTTCTTGGTTCCGCTGTGCGTGCTGGCCGGCTCGACGCCCACGATTCTGCCGTACGCGCGGACCTACATCGGGCTGATCCTGGTTGGTGCGCCGTGGATGTGCGCCGCGCTGACGCTGAACCAGCAGCTGCGCTTTGAGGGCGAGTCTGCGTACGCCATGGTGGCGTTTGTGTCCGGCGCGGTGCTTAACTTTGGGCTGGCCCCGCTCTTGATATTTGTTGCGGGACTGGGGATCGCCGGCGCGGGGCTGGCGACGATCATCTGCCAGTTTGTGAGCTTCTGCCTGCTTGTGGCGGGCATGCAGAGAAGCCACGTGGCGCACCTTTCGATTGGGGCGCTTGCCGGCGGGCGCGACATTGCGCGCGAGGTGAACAACGGCGGGCTTCCGTCCCTGGCCAGGCAGCTGGTGGGCGGGTTTGCGATCACGGTGCTGAACAACGCCGCCCGCCCGTTTGGCGACGCCGCCATCGCGGCCATCGCCATAGTGCAGCGCATAGTGAGCTTTGGCAACTACATCCAGATTGGCATTGGGCAGGGGTTCCAGCCCGTGTGCGGCTACAACTACGGCGCGGGCCGCTACGAGCGCGTGCGCGAGGGGATGCGCTTTGCGCACCGGGCCGCATTTGGGATCGTCGCGGTGGTGTGCACGGTGACGTTTGCGTTTGCCCCGCAGATCGTGGGCGTGTTCAGAAACGACCCCGAGGTCATAAGGATCGCAACCGTGACGCTGCGGTTTCAGAGCGTGACGCTTGCGCTGACCGGCGTTGCGATGATCACGAACTTTGCGCTGCAGACGACGGGCCGCATGTGGCGGGCCACGTTTCTGGGGCTGTGCAGGCTGGGCCTTGCGCTGGCGCCGGCCGTCGCGATCATGTCGCGCCTGTTTGGACTGGCGGGCGTGGAGGCCGCGCAGTCCGTGGCGGACGTCGTCACCGTGAGCGTCGCCATCCCGATGACGATTGGGCTTGGGCGCGAGCTGCGCGAGCGCGAGGCCGCTACCAGATAGCGAGGGGCTCGTCCTGGCTGGCGACGCAGATGGTGAGCAGGCCGTCGGGCGTGCGGGCCTCCGGCGCGCCATCCGCGTCGGGCTGGACCGTGGCGCCCATGGCCTGCGCGAGCGTGCGGATGCAGGTGGCGGGCCGGTTGTTCTTCTGCGAGAGGTGGAGGGCCACGACGATCTCCGTGTCCTGGGTCACGAGCAGCGGGAGGGCGTCCGCGGCCTGGTCGTTTGAGAGGTGGCCGGCGTCGCCGCCGACGCGCGCCCGCAGCCACGCGGGGTACGGGCCGTGGGCGAGCATCTGGACGTCGTGGTTGCTTTCGAGCCCGAGGATGCGGACGCCGCGCAGCTGGCCAAGGGCCTCCGCGGTGAGGTAGCCGGTGTCCGTGCACCAGCCGATGGAATCCTCTATCTGGCCGTCGGCGTCGAGCACGGAGAAGCGCAGGCCAAACGGGTCGGCCACGTCGTGCGAGGTGGGGAACGTGGTGACGACCATGCCGTCGAGCTCGAGCGTCTCGCTGTGGGTGACGAGCGTGAACGGGAGGCTGGCCAGGGGCTTTGCGCCTCCGGCGGTGCCGGCCGTCGCGAGGAGCTCGCCGTCGAAGTGGTTGCTGAGCACCGGGAGGCCGCGCGTGTGGTCGGAGTGCTCGTGCGTGACGAGGACGTGCGTGACGCGGTCGAGGTCGCAGCCGCACGCGTCCGCGCGGTGCATAAGCTCGCGGCGCGAGATGCCGCAGTCGATGAGGACGCTGCCTTGCGGGCCGTCGACCACGGCGGCGTTTCCCTTGGATCCGCTGGCCAGTACGTACAGGTGCATCTTGGGCGTCATGTTGCTCCTGGTGGGGTGGCGGCCGCGGGACGCGCGGCCGGGGTTGGTTTCGAGCTTGGCATTGTAGTGCATGGGGGTGTGCGGCGCGTGGGGGAGCGGCGCGGGGGGTGCCGGTGCGAGCGGCGGTGCGGGCGGAAGGCGCTGGTGCGGGCGGTGTCGGTACACGTGAGACCCGAGTTGACACGCCTGTACACTTCGCGGCCCAGTTTGCAGGGGCCCCGCAAGCTCGCGTCAGATGTGTACGGACTGGGTACACATGGGCGCACTTTTGGCAAGAATCCGCAAACTCGCGCCAGACGAGTACCATCGAAAGTTGAACCATGTCAGGAACTGTCAGACGTGTACCAGGTCGTTAGTTAAGACTTTGATCGCGCAGCTCATCTACCTCATGCTATGTGGAATTAGACTAATTCCTCATGGTACACGTCTGGCCCGAGTTTGCATTTTCCGGTACACATCAGCGAGTTCCTGCCATGGTTAGAACATTTATGGTACACGTCGGAAATGCGGCAGAAAGTTGGACCGCGCGGGGCGCGGTCGGGACGGAGGCCGCCATGGACGGGACGCCGAGGTACACCGACGAGGAGAGGGCGCACTACCTGAGGACGATG
>NZ_JBQKDH010000018.1:0-34196 GCF_052121955.1 Parafannyhessea sp. LCP19S3_B1
CGGAGATGTGTATAAGAGACAGCGTCACCCCGCCCGGCCCGAGCCGGTCCCGGCGTCGCCCGCGCGCTCCTCCGCCTTCGCGCGACGCCACAGCTCGTTCAGCCGCTCGACGCCCAGGCCGTCCAGCTCAAGGCCCTCCTCGCGCGCCATCCGCTCCATCGCGCCCCAGCGCCGCCTGAACTTGCGGTTGCTCGCGTCCAGCGCCGCCTCCGCGTCGATGCCCTCCCAACGGGCCACGTTCACAAGCGAGAAGAGCACGTCGCCAAACTCCTCGGCCGCCTCCTCGCTCCCGCGCTCCTCGCGCTCGAACTCCCGCCGCTCCGAGGCCACCTGGTCCCACACGTCTTCCACGCTCGCCCACTCGAAGCCGGCGCGCGCCGCGCGCGTGGATATCTTCTGGCACTGCAGCAGCGCGGGCAGCGACCGCGGAACGGAGTCCAGCAGCCCCTCGGGCGCGTCCGCGCCGGAGCGCCCCTCCCGCTCGCGACGCTTCACGTCGTCCCAGATCGCGCCAACAGCGCCGGTGTCCGCGGCCACGGCGTCGCCAAACACGTGCGGATGGCGCCGCACGAGCTTCGCGTTTATCTGCCGGCACACGTCGTCAATCGTGAAGTCTCCCGCGTCGGCCGCCACCTGTGCGTTCAGCAGCACCTGCATCAGAACGTCGCCCAGCTCCTCCGCCAGGTGCGCGCCTCCCCCAAGCGCGGCGTCCGCGGCCTCGTACGCCTCCTCCACCATGTCGCGGCGCAAAGACTCGTGCGTCTGTGAGCGGTCCCACGGGCAGCCGTCCGGCTGGCGCAGGCGCCACACCGTGCGCACCAGCCGGTCAAACTCCGGGTGCGCGCCCGGCGCGCCCGCCCGCGCGCGGCTCTGCTCGTCTGCCCGCGCCGCGGCATCGCAACCGGTCGCCGCGGCCACGCCACCCACAGCCGTCACGCCACCCGCGCCGCCAACGCCGGCACCTGCGCCCAAGTCCCGCGTCCCGTCCTTCTCCATGGCCTACTCCTCGCCCTCGTCGTCGCCGCCAACTTCCTCCAGCACGCCCAGCGCGGCGGGCAGAAGCTCCTCGCGCCCGGTGTGGAAGGGGTAGCTCATCTTGCGCGTCTTGGGGTAGATCACCGCGCGGCGCTCCTTCAGCCGCAGCGCCACGGGGCGCGGTACCTGTATGCCCACGTACGTGATGCGGCCGCTCGTGACGCTCACGGACGTCACACCCAGACGCTGGCAGCGTATGCGAATCCGCGCACGATCCAGCAGGTTGCGGCCAGCAAGCGGCAGGGCGCCATAGCTGTTCTCCAGGTCCTGCTGCAGGCGGTCCACGTCCGTGAGCTCCGTCGCGCTCGCCAGGCGGCGGTACGCCAGCACGCGCTTGTCCACCTCGGGCAGGTACTCCTCCGCAAGATAGAAGTCCGCCGGCAGGTTGATGTTCACCTCGGGTGCCGCGTCCGGCGTGGCCTCGCCCTTCGCCTCGCTCACGGCCTCTCCCAGCATCTGCGTAAACAGGTCGAAGCCCACGCTGCTCAGGTTGCCGTGCTGCTCTGCGCCTACCAGCGATCCCGCGCCGCGGATCTCAAGGTCGCGCATGGCAATACGCATGCCGCTACCCAGGTCCTGGTTCTCGTTTATGGCCATCAGGCGGTCCGTCGCCTCCGGCGTCAGCGGAAGCTCCCCCGGAAACATGAAGTACGCGTACGCCTGCGTCCTGCCGCGTCCCACGCGACCCTTCAGCTGGTACAGCTGCGCCAGCCCCAGGCGCTGCGAGTCCTCTATTATGAGCGTGTTGGTGTGCGAGTTGTCGATGCCGCTCTCGATGATGGTCGTGGCCACCAGCACGTCAATCTCGTGCTCGTCAAACTCCAGCATCACGTCCTCAACCTGCTGCGCGCTCATCTTGCCGTGCGCCACGCCCACGCGGGCCTCCGGCGCGGCCTCGCGCACGCGGTCCACGGCGTCGTCTATGGTGGTCACGCGGTTACTCACGTAGTACACCTGGCCGCCGCGCGCCAGCTCCGCGCGGATGGCGGCGGAGACCACGTCCGGGTCCCACTCTCCCACCTTCACCTTCACGGGAAGCCGCCCGGGCGGCGGCGTCATGATCAGGCTCATGTCGCGCACGCCGCTCATGGCCATCTGCATGGTGCGCGGGATGGGCGTGGCAGAAAGCGTCAGCACGTCCACCTGCTCGCGCATGTTCTTCAGCTGCTCCTTGTGCTGCACGCCAAAGCGCTGCTCCTCGTCTATCACCACCAGGCCCAGGTCGTGCGGGTTCACGTCCGCGCTCAGCAAGCGGTGCGTGCCAATGAGCACGTCCACCGTGCCGTCCGCAAAGCCGGCGAGCGCCTGGCGCTGCTGTGCGGGCGTCACAAAGCGGCTCAGCACCCTCACGTCCAGATCAAAGGGCGAGAAGCGCTTGAAGAACGTCTCGTAGTGCTGCTGCGCAAGGATCGTGGTGGGGCACAGCACCATCACCTGCCTGCCGTCCTGGCAGCACTTGAAGGCGGCGCGCAGCGCCACCTCCGTCTTGCCAAAGCCCACATCGCCGCAGAGCAGCCGGTCCATGGGCTTCGGCGATTCCATGTCCGCCTTGATGTCCTCTATCGCGGCGCGCTGGTCCGGCGTCAGCTCGTACGGAAAGCTCGCCTCCATGTCCGCCTGCGCCGGCGTGTCCGGAGCAAACGCGTGCCCCTGCACCGAGGAGCGCCGCGTGTACAGGTCAACCAGGTCAAACGCGAGCTTCTTGGCAGAGCGCCGGGCCTTGCCCGTGGCGCGCGACCAGTCCGCCGTGTTCAGGCGCGTCAGGCGCGGGCTCGACCCGTCCGGTCCCACGTAGCGCGTGATGCGGTCCACCTGCTCCAGCGGCACAAACAGCTTGTCCTTGCCGGCGTACTCAAGCAAAAAGTAGTCGCGCTCGCGCCCGGCCACCTCCTGCCGCACGATGGCGCTAAACAGCGCGATGCCGTGCGTGGCGTGCACCACATAGTCACCCGGCTTGAACGGGAACGTCACGCTCGTGGGGTCCACCTTGCGCACGCGGTGCTTGTGGCGCGCCATGCGAGCCGTCAGGTCTCCCACGCTAAACACGGCCAGCCCGGCGGAGGGCACCACCACGCCCGCCGGCACCGGCGCGTCCACAAACGTGACGATGCCGCGAGGCAGCGGCTCCACGTCGCGCATGGCCGTGGGGTCGCACACGGGCACGCGGTTGGGCGCCGCGGTGCCCAGCGACTCCTCCAGCGGGATCTTCTCGTCCGTAAAGGTAAGCTCCAGTGCCTCGCGCGCGCCGCGATCCGGCACGGCAAACACGATGCTCGCGCGGTCGTTCACCAGCTGGCGCATGCGGCCCAGAAGCTTGGCGTCGCTGCCCGCGATGGACGGCTGGCGCACCTCGAGCTCCGCGTCCGCCTGCCCGCCCACGCGCGCCATGGACGAGAAGCTCAGCCGCTGCTGCTTGCCAAAGTCCATCTGGCGCGGGCTCGTGAACAGCCCCCGCGTGCTGGCGTGGGCGCTCGACGCGGCGGACTCCACGTCGTCCGTCGCGTGCATGCAGTCGTCAAACAGGGCGCGCGGCTCCGCAAGCACCACCAGCGCGTCCGCGCTCATGTGGTCCATGGGAGAAGCGCTGCCCCCGTACAGCTCGGGCAGGTACCTGTCGAGCGTGGGCTCCGCGGCGCGGGCCTCGATCATCTCCAGGTCAGCGGCCACGCGCGAGTCGTTTTGGGCGCGGTTGAAGAGCGCCCGCGACGCACGCGCAACCGTCTGGTCCGTGAGCGCAATCTCGCGGCACGGGCTCACCGTTACGGACTCCAGCTCGCCGATGGTCTGGCCGGTCGAGGGCACCATGCGGCGCACGCGGTCCACCTCGTCGCCAAAGAACTCCAGCCGCACGGGCGAGGTCGCCTGCGCGGGAAACACGTCCACCGCGTCGCCGTGCACGCAGAACGTGCCGGGCGCCGTCACGTCCGAGGCGTCGCCCGCGTCCGTGTAGCCCATGCCCACCAGCAGGCGCGGCACGTCGGCAAAGTCCACCTCGTCCCCCACGGCAAACGTGCTCGAGGCAAAGTAGCCGGAGCCCACGGGCGGCACACGACGCAGAAGGGCGCGCGCACTGGCAACAACCAGACACTTTTCCCCTGCGGCAAGGCGCGCCACAGCGCGGCAGCGGGCGCCCACCACGGCATCGTCCGCCGGCTTGTCCACCCACGGCAGGTCATGGCGGCTCGGGTAGCGGCACACCACGTCCATGCCCAGCCACGCGGCCAGGGCACGCGCCGTGCGGTCCGCGGCCTCCTCGCCAGAGACCACCAGCAGGCACGGCCGGGGGTCGCGCGCCCACAGCGCCGCCACCAGAAGCGAGCGCGCGCTCTGCGGCACGCCGAGCGTCGCGTCGTGGCCGGCGTCCAGCTCGTGCAGCACGGGCGCAAGCTCCGGTGCGGCCAGCAGCTTCTGGGCGACTCTGTTTATAAGCATGGGGACCTCTCCACAGCACAAGCGGGCCCAAAACCATCGGTTCCGGGTCCGCACATCGATTCTTTTTCTACATCATGCCACGAATGCACGCCGCGTCGCGCAGCTTTCACCAACATTGCGGCGCGCGGGCCATCGCGCCAAAGCTGCCCAAAATACCTCGGCTGGGGGCTTGACGGAGGATGTTAGAATCTCCACCACACCAGCGGTGTCCGGATGCGGGCGGCGCCTCCCCCAACAAGGAGGTAAAGCCTATGGACATGAACCTTGTCCTTAAAGTCCTGCAAGCCCTCGCGCTCGTTGCGAGCATCGCCCAAACTTCCCTCGACGTGGTCAGGGAGGTGAGGGAGATGATAAGGGAGTATAGACATCACAACGGATAACGTAAGGAGATGAGAAAAGCCCGGGGGCAACCGGGCTTTTCGATTCGCAACACCTGGCGTTGCCCGCAGACCAGTTAAGAAAGGACGGGCACCGCTGGTGTACCTGTATTCTACCCAGCAACGCCCCTTGCTGTCCATACGGTTTTTGCGGAACAATTTGGGACGCGACAGGCCTACGGTCGGCTCAGCACAGCATCAACGACGCCTTTGTCAGCAGGCGTGGCGAAGAGTCAAAGAAAAGCCCGGCGGTAACCGGGCTTACAAACCAGCGGTGCCCAGTGTGGACGTTGTTACCCACGGCTAAATCTGTTGAATGGCGTCCTGAAAGCCCTCGCGATCGTCGCAAGCATCGCCCGAACGTTCCTCGACGTAGTCAGGGAGGTGAGGGAGATGGTAAGGGAGCATAGACATCACAACGGATAGCGTTAGGAGATGAGAAAAGCCCGGGGGCTACCGCGCTTTTCGATTCGAACCACCTGGCGTTGCCCGCACCCCTGTTAAGAAACGACGGGCACCGCTGGTATCTGTAGTGTATCCAGCCACGAGCTCCAGTTCCATATCCTTGGCGATATTTTCCGCCCGTACCCCAAACGAGGGCTTTCGCGCGAAATAGTTCTACGCTCGAGCTCACGGCAAGCCTACCCACGGCGGGCCGCTATACTGTGGCCCCTCAACACAAGAGCACCCCCGAATCTTCTCCGGAGGTGCTCATTCAGATGCGAGTCAGAACATCAATGCTTGCGCTGGAAGCCCTACTTCTCTTCCTTCTTACCATCACGCCTCATGACAACAGCAGCAGCCGCAGCGACGGCGCCAATGGCGCCCAGGGCAACAACGGCGCCCACGTTGTTGGTGTCGCCCGTCTTCACGACGCCCGAGCCGCCCTTCTTGGCCGCAGCGGGCTTGTTCACGGCCGGCTTCGCGGGCGCCTTGTAGGTGTTCACGAACGTCAGGGAGTCGTGCTCCTTGCCGTTCTTGTCCACGATGGCACGCTCGACCTTGAAGTCCTTGGTACCCTCGGTCACGGCTACGCGCATGGTATAGACGGTCTTGTCGTAGGTGTATCCGTCCTCACCCTTGTCGATCTCATAGCACCTGTACTCGTACGTGCCGGCCTTGGTATAGGCGATCTTGCCAAACTCGATGGAACCCTCGCCCTCGATGCTGGTCGTGAGCTTGCCGTCCTTCGCACCCTCAGGCAGCGGGGCGCCGTCGATGGACTCCAGCACAAAGTCGAACGTCGACTTCTTCGCAGGCTTGTCACCCTCGATTTTCTTGGTGACGGGCGGGTCAATCTCGCCCGCGGGAAGGTTCGCGTACGTGTTCGCAAAGTTGCACTCGGCAACCTTTGGTCCGTCCGTAGTGCCCTCGTGCACCGCGGCGGTCACCTTGGTCTTGTTCATGTCTCCGTTGGGGTGCTCGTACGTCACGGTCATGTAGTAGACCGTGTTGTCATACTCACCGCGGCCGGTGGTGTTCTCAGGGGCAACCTGGTAGATGCGGTACTTGTAGATGCCGATGCGCGCGTTAGAGAAGTCAAGGTCAAACTCAGCAGGGTCGCCCTTGTAGGTGCCCGCCTTCAGCTCCTCGCCCTTAACGTGGCTCTCGGTAACGGTCGGCATGGGGGCGCCGTCGGTCTCAGCCTCGATCTTCACCGTATACGTCTCGGCGGGGATGCCCTGCCCAGAAGTCGTCACGGATACGGGTACCTTCACGGTAGTCGCGTCCCCATCGATCGCGAAAGCGGTCGCGGGGAACAGGGCCGCCAGGAGGAGCAGCGCTGGCGCGAGCGCAGCCGCCATGAGCCTGTGTTTAATCTTCATTTCTCTTCCTAACTCGCCATCTACTTGCCGTCACCCGTATAGGGGACGATCCTTGCCAGCAGTACCGTCCGGGCCTCGGTCCCCTCAGAGGAGCACGTGGCCAAGGCCACTATCCGCTCCTTCGCGGTGTCGGCCCCGATCTTCTCGACCACGTCGCTGTGGACGTGCTCGCCCTTCTGCGCCGCGTAGCTCACGACGCCCGAGCAGTCCTTTGCCCACGATGTAGGCGAGAAGATCGTGCTATCAGAGGAGTTCACCGTCATCACGGCGAGCACCTCCAAGCCGTACGTATTGTCTGGCGTCATGAGGACGCCGGTCGTGTGCTTGTTGAAGAACTTCTTGTCGTGATACAGGTCAAGGTCGCCAAACATGAGGTGGTCCACCATGTGGTGGCCGTACACCAGGGAGTACGAGTCGGTAAACGATGGGTTGCACTGCGAGGAAAGGAATATCGCACCAGAAAGGGCAAAGTCCCCGTACACGTCCTTGTTGATGTACTCCTCGTCGTCCTCGCCCTGGACAATGGGATAGTCAATCTTCGTCCCGTCCATGGTGATCCATGCCACCACGTCGGGGTTGATCTTACGCAGCTTCTCGAAGGCCTTCCTGTGGTCCTTGCCCTCCTTGGGCCTCAGGTTCAACAGGTCGTCACGCACGTTCTTCGCCTCGGCGTACACCTGCTGGTTATCCCAGAGGGAGTACCCCGCAAACAGCGTGGCGCCCACCAGAAGTACGGCAAGCACGACGTTAAAGACCCTGTTGCAAACCTTGAGTGGCTTCGATTCGCCCATGTACCGCACCTCCCTCTTCAAGCAGGGCTGCGGGCGGGCAACCCGCCCGCAGCCTCCATCCCATTACAGGAATGTTTAGTCAACCAAGGTGACTACTAGTCCATGTCGCTGTGACGACGCTTGTTCACGAGGTAGATCGTGACAACGGCCGCACCGCCGAGGATGGCGATGTAGGGAGCGTTGTTCAGCAGGACGCCGGCGTCAACCTTGGACTCCTTGGTGTTGGTCACCGTGGCGGTAGCATCCGCGTTGCCCGTCTTTTCGTCGGCAGTCAGGGTGCCATTCTTGCCCTCGTAAGTTGGCGTATAGCCATCGCCCTTGTTGGTCTCCTCCACGGCATACTTCACGCCGTCAGGGACGTTCGAGAAGTCGACGGTGGAGCCGCCCTTGACATTGATATCAGCGCCGGCAGTATAGGTACCGTCGTCGGACTTGGTCCAAGCGTTAGTTGCGATGGTCTCATCCTCGCCGTTGACCGTGTAAGCCACAACGCTTCCGACGGGCTTCTCGGAGGTGAAGGTCACCCTGATGGTGAACTCCTCGTCATCCTGAGCGAGGTTACCTTTGATAACCTTTTGCACCTCAAGAGTGCCGGACTTGTAGATGTTCTTGAATCCCGCGACCTTGTGCTTATCGGTCGTCGTGGTGGCAGTCGGGTCGGCATCCCACAGCGAGACTGAATCGACCTTTGCGGCATGGTTCTCGTCGTACGACACGGTGACCTTCAGGTAGTAGGGGTCGGTGTTATACGTAACGCCCGCGGTGTTTCCTTTATTCTCGGTGACCTTGTAGTAGTAGTAACCGGCGCTCGTGTACGGCGAAAGCGTCAGCTTAACCTTGTTGTCCTTGCCAGACGTAGCGGGCACTTCTGCGATGCTAACGGCAGGCATGTTCTCGACAGTAACGCCGTTCTTAGCGTCGGTGACGTCGTAGTTCGTAACCGTGAAGCCGAGCGTCTCAGAGACAGTGCCATCGCTTACGCCGTCATAGGTCTTGGTGAGGTAGTAGACTCCGTTGTCGTTCGGCAGAGTCTTCGGCGCATCCGCCGCCAGCGCCGGCACGGCCGCGCCGAGCATCATCGCCGCAGAGACGGCCGCGGCAGCCAGACCCCTCGTAAGCTTCACATTCATGTCGTTCTCCTTCCGATCTCTTCCCTTATATGAAAGCGACCATAATCGCTATTCACCAAACACGTTGAGTCCTAGAACTTGCGCCTCCTGAGCAACCCGATCGTCACTCCCTCGACGTCGCTGGTAGGTATCGCGCCGAGCTTCCTGCTATCTGTTGCGTGGGTCCTAAAGTCCCCCAGCACAAACAACTTTCCCTTGGGCACCAGATAGGGAAACTTGACCGCCTTCCCCGCCTGCGTCTGATAGATCTCGTTGTCCTCGGGAGTGCCGTTGACGGTCACCTGACCATCGTCCGTGACGTCGACAACATCCCCCTCCTTCGCTAGGACCCTTCCGACCCTCTGCTTGCCCCCGGCCTCGTACACCACAACGTCGTTCTGGTTGTACGAACCCTGAAGCCTCCAGGCCAAGACCACGTCTCCGTCCTGCATGGCCGGGTACATGTCGTTGCCACGCACCCTGTGCAGGCAGAACACAAACGAGAAGAGCAGCCACAGCGCGGCGAGAAGAACAACCACCTTCCCTAAGAGCGAAAGCCAGCCTTCGCGATCTCTCGCCTTCGCCCATCGGGCCTGGATCACTCCTTCCGCAAGTCCGCCTTTCTCGGTGACCCTAGGCATTGGGCCACCCCTTGATCCCCCTGGACTCGAGCAGCGCGTTGTAACGCTCCCGCTCCGCCCTGAAGCAGACGTCATACCGTCGGTTGAGCTCAGATATCTTCTTCCAGACGTCCTCCTCACTCACGCCGCCAAACCTTGCTCGCTTGAACTTCATGGTCTTGAGCCATGCGAGTAGTTCCTCTTGCTCCTGACTCAGTGGTTCTAGCTGCGTCGCCTGTGCGGGCATTTCGTAGGCGGCGGCCGTTGGAGCCTTGGTACGGTTGCGTCCTGCCGCGGGCCTTTGTACCACGGGCCTTTGTACCACGGGCCTTTGTGTCACGGGCCTTTGGTCACCTCCCGCGGTAGGTACAACCGGATTCACGCTGGCCATCTGCGCGTACTGCGCGTCAGACCTTGAGTGCTTCCCCATGCCAGGCACCACTAGATCCCCTGGCTAGTCCGCCGCTTAAGCGCCATCCAGATCACGCCGGCAATGCCAACGCCACCGACGACGGCAACATAGGGAGCACCGCTGCCCAGGTCGACACCCACGTCGGGCGTGACCTCACGGTTGTTGGTGTACGTGATGTTTGTGTCCTTCGTGATGCCACCAGTGGGAGAGCTTGCCCTACGCGCGTCCACATCCGTAGTTGCATCTCTGTCGTCAACGTCAATTGACGTGGTGTAGTCAATGGTGTCGTTCTTCCCCTTCGGGTCGAGCTCCACCACCCGATACGTAGCGCCGTAGGGAAGCTCCACCACAAGACTCTGGTCGTTCTTCAACGTGAAGGATCCGTCATTTGTCAGGCGCACACCCTCAGAAGTTCCCTCCGCTGCCGTTGCTTTGGCGATTGCGGTACCCGAAGCGTCCGTAAGCGTGAAGCTGAAGTCCTTGGAGGTGTCACCAAAGTTGCCGGTGACCGACTTCTTGATGGTCAGCTTTTTGGTCGTGATGGTGTTCGTTATCTCCTGGCTGCCTTCCTTCGAAGTCAAGCCTTGCAGCTGCACACCATCAGGGAGCTTCACATCCCAACCGTCAGGCGCGTTCGTCTCTACCACGGAGTACTTATGGCCGTTAGGTCCTGCCGCAACGACAACATCAGCCTTCCAGCCGTTGCTCTCATTAAGCGTTACGGTCTTGTAGTCCTCGTCGTCCTGCTTTATTTGCACCTTAAGCTCAGTGGGCGCGCCCACGCTGTCCCAACCCTTATTGTCCCACTTCTTGGAGATATGCAGGATGGATGTGGGGACGTTCACGCTCGGAGACTCATACCCCGCCTTTTCTGAATCGGTCGTCGTCGGAGTGCCGTTCACATCGGTCTTAATCTGGTATTGGACGTAGTCCTTTGTTGCGTCATCCGAGTTAGTCTTTACGCTAGTCACCGCTTCCACACCATCTTTTGGCGCGGCGGCGTCGTAGGCCGGTTGCGTAAGTTGGACCTTGAATGTGACGGAGTAGGTCACATTCGGATCCAGGTCGCCAACGTTCCAGACAACAGAACCGTCCTTGACTTCAGCGGCCGGAGCGTCGCTCCAAGTTTCACCGTTCTTCTTATAGGTAAACTCAGGCTGCGTTGCGTCTTTATTTGGCAGAACATATGTCACCTTATCCGAAAGCGCGTCGTGAATCGACACATTGGTGTAGGAGACGGTCGTCGTGATGCTCTTGACGATGCTGTTAAAGGCGGCATTAAGGGAGTTGCTGTCGCTGGCCTTGAAGTAATGGCCCGTCGCCTGCTCTCCGGCGTCCGTGACGAGCTTCTGCATGTTGTCGACGTTGCCAAAGGACGCGACAGAGTAGAACTCCCAATTCTTGTTTACTATCGCTTGAGCTTGCAGCTTCGCGTATTTGTAGTTCTGCCCCCAGGCATCGCCATTGCCCTGACCATAGTAATACTTGCGTGTATTACTGTCGTAACCTCCATTTGTATTATCGCCTATGTTTCCAGGTGTCGCCCTAAACGTAGGGTTGCCATCAGAGACGAAGACGACGCTGGCGCTTGCACCGGGACGCGTCTTAATGCTACTAGCAGTCGCGAGAGCATCCTCCCAGTTCGTACCACCGTCTGCCTTGAGGCCAGACACCGTGGAAGTAATGCTGCCTTCGTTCGCGGTCAGCTCCATCTTTACTGCTGCGGTATTGCTAAAAGTTACAAGCGATACATTAACCGTGTTAGGGTGCTGCGACGTATTGTTGGCAAGAAGCTGTTTCACGAGACTCTTTACTGCGCTCTTCGCCGTATCGAGTCGCGTGGGCTCGTTCGTTGTCGAATAGAAGGTATCGTCCTCGTAACGTGTAGTGTTATGATCCACGTAATACCAACCTGCGGGTAAGTAGCCCGAATACCAATCGTTACGCGCATTAAAATACTTGACTCTGTCAGTTTTGTCACTGCGGCTGAAATAGACTTTTGACTTATCCGGCTGAGGCACCGCATTCATCGAACCAGAAAGATCGAGCACAACAATAACGTCAGCCTTGCTCGATTCGCTGGACTGATCCACGGCGCCCGTGACGTTCAGGGTAACGTCCATCGTTCCGTCGGCGTTGATCGGGCTGGCGCTCTTATGGTGTTCCGGGGCACCCGATATCGCAGCCTCGGCCGTAGCTGGTATCGTGCCCAAAGCCAATACAAAGACCAGGCCCAGGACGAGAGAGTAGAGCAGCCCACGCTTTGGCTGCTTGTACTGTGCGCCCTTCCTCATGCCGGGAAGAGCCTTGCCTCCCAGGCTCCCGCTTAACTTGCCCCTGTTGCTACGTTTAATCATCATGAGCATCCCCGATTGGCCTTAGGTTGGTCGAACGCGCTGCCCGACCCTTAACTGCATTTCTCACCGCATAAGGTAACCCTCAATACCACCTAAAATGTTGCACAACATTTTTGGCATTTTCCATGTTACTAAATGCTTGTCGCCATGGTAAGTGAATCCAAATGCAAGTGAGAGGCCATTGGTCCTAATTACGGTAACCATGGTCCAAAAAACCTAAGGTTATTGTTAGATTTATAAGTGCCTTGTGAGCTCGGCAGCTTCTGGAGTCCATTCCGGCGCGACTGCACGCTGCTGGCAAGAAGACGGCATGGCAATCGAGCCATGTTTGCCGATTGTATAATTAGGGAGGTTTCAGACATGTGGCACGACTTGTCCGAACTGTCCCTCGGCCTGTTCGACGCCCTCTGGAACGGTGACCTAGAGGCCTGCCTCGAGCAGGTCGACGCAGGCTTCTCGTTTGTAAGCCCTCTTACGAACGCGCACGAAACGGCACGCAACCAGCTGAAGTCCTATTGCCAGAGGGCACGAAGCCTCTGCAGGGTGCTCACCTACCGGGTGCTGGAGGTCCGCCGCGTCTTCGAGACGGACGACACCTGCACCATCCTCGTGCTCGGAAACGTGCTCGACCCCTCACGCGGCACCAGCGGATTCCGCTGCACCTTTGTCTGGCGAGTCTGCCCGGATGCACCGAGACTCGTACACATGCACTTCTCGTTGCCACTCGCCTCGCCAGAGGTACCGGCGGACACGTTTACCCCTGACATGCAGCCGCAGGACGCGCCACTCATCCTGCGCGACGCCGATGGGCTCTCGCACGTGGTGTATCGCTCCGACGTTCTGTACCTAGAGAGCCGGCACCAGTACACCCTCGTTCACCTTCCGCAACGCATTATCAGGGTGCGCATGGCCCTTAGCGAGCTGCTACAGGACTTCCCGGAGTACTTTGTGCGCGTGCACCGCAGCTATGCCATCAACGTGCTGCGCATAGACCAGGTTGCGCGCAAGGAGATTCGCCTGGACAACGGCTCGCGCATACCCGTGCCGGAGCGCCGCAGCAAGCAGGTGCGCGAGAAGGTGCTCGACGCAATGGTGCGCGCGAGGCTCGTGCCGGAACAGGGAAGCGTGGCACCCCCCGCAACGGAAATAGCCCAGGACTAACAGAGCGGGCCGAGGACGTGATCGTCCCCGGCCCGCCTTTTGCGCATCTGTCGGCACGTGACCTGGCGCACGCGCGTGGTGCGTCTAGATGCGGCCGCTCTTCTCGGCCAGATCGCGCAAGTGATCCTGCGACGCGTCGATGGACGCCTGGGTGGCCTGCCAGCTCCAGTTGCCCGTGGCGACGCCCGGCACGTTCATGCGGTGGTTCTCGTCCAGGCGAAGGACGTCCTGCAGCGTGACCATGGCGACGTCCGCGTTTGTGGAAAGGCACGCGTCCATCACGCGGTCCGCCTTGGCGACGGCCTCGTCGTGCAGGCGAACGACCTCCTCCTCGCTGGCGCCGGTGGCGGGCGTAAGGCCGTAGTGCTCGCGCACCCAGCCCAGGAGCGTGTTGGTGTCGTGCGTGGAGGTGTAGACCATCTTCTGCGTCGCGGGCACGTAGCTCTGGCTGGGGTCGCCCTGGTAGAACTGGGCCACGTCCATGCCCGGGAAGCCCGTGGCGCTCACGAGGGCGCGCACGGCAGGCGTGACGGTGCCAAGGTCCTCCGCAACGACGGGCAGCGGTCCAAACTCCTTGTACGCACGCTTGAAGAGGTCGATTCCCGGCCCGAAGTACCACGCGCCCTGGAGCGGGGTCTTGCCGTTGGGGATGCAGTAGTAGCTGCTGAAGCCGAGGAAGTGGTCGAGACGGACGTAGTCGTACAGCTGGAACGCGCGCTTGAAGCGGCGCATCCACCAGCGGTAGCCGTCCGCGTGCATGACGTCCCAGCGGTAGGTGGGGTTGCCCCAGAGCTGGCCGTCGGCGGAGAAGCTGTCGGGCGGGCAGCCCGCCTGGCCCGCGGGATAGCCGTCTGCGCCCACCGCGAAGTACTTGCGCTCCGCCCAGACGTCGGAGGAGTCCGCGCTCACGTACATGGGCATGTCGCCGATGATCTTGACGCCGTGGGCGTTGGCGTAGGCACGGACCTCGCCCCACTGGCGCATGAACTCGAACTGCACGGCGCACTCGCGGCGCACGTCCGCGGCCAGCTCCTTGCTGTGGGCGAGCCTGTCGCTGTACTCGCGATAGCGCTTGGGCCACTCCTGCCAGCTCTTCTCGCCCATGCGGCGCTTGATGGCGCGAAACGTTGCGTACGGGATGAGCCACTCCTCGTTCTCTTGCAGGAAGTCGCGGTACTCGCGCGTGCCCTCGAAGTCCGCGGAGAACGCGGTGCCGCCCTCCTCGTCGTAGCCCCACATGAGCGCGACGTTGCCCGCGAACGCGGAGAGTCCCGCGTACGGGGAGCCGAAGTGGTCCGTGGGGTTGACGGGCAGGACCTGCCAGTAGCGCTGGCCGCCCGCCGCGAGGTAGTCGATGAAGCGGTACGCGGGGTCTCCCAGCGTGCCCGGCTTGCCGGGGCGCCCGGGGTTGGGAAGCGACGTGACGTGGCACACCACGCCCATGCCGCGCTCCATGGGCTTCTGCAGGCGCTGCCTCTTATGCAGGTTGAGGACGGCCGTGCCGAGCGGCCACAGGAACACGCGGGCGTTGCCGTCCGCGACCTCGGGCTCCTTGCCGGAGACCACATCGTCCACCTCGAGGCCGTCCAGCGGGATCGTGACGGTGTGGTCTACGTCGAGGCTCGCGTTCACGAGCACGCACACCTTGGACTCTGCGTCCTCGCGCCAGAAGCCGAAGACGTCGCGGCCGACCGCGAACGGGCGGTAGGTGCCGTCCGTGAACACGGGGAGCGACTTCCTGATGGCGACGGCGTTGCGATAGATGTCGAAGCAGTCCTTGTTCTCGCGGCCCCACGGGTAGGCGGCGCGGTTGTACGGGTCGCCGTAGCCCTGGAGGCCGGCCTCGTCACCGTAATAGATGCTTGGGACGCCGGGCAGCGTCATCTGCAGCAGGGCCGCGACCCACAGGCGGCTGACGGCGAGGTTGGTGTGGTCCCTGTCCAGGCGGAACGCGTAGCGTTGGTAGTCGCCGAGGGAGTCCGGCTCCGGCGAGTTGCCCAGGATGGTGAGGAGCCTGATGCGGTCGTGGCTGCCCAGGAGGTTGAGCTCGTCCGCGAACGCCTCCGGCGGGTAGTTCTCCATGAGGGACTGGGTGACGCGACAGACCTCCGCGGCCTCCACGCGGTTGGTGAGGAAGTCCAGGAGCACCTTGCGCAGCGGGTAGTTCATGGTGCCGTCGAGCTCGGAGCCCCAGAAGTAGTGGCGGAGGCGGTCGTAGGCGAACTTGTTGGTCGCGTCCTCCCAGACCTCGCCGATCACGACGGCATCGGGCTTCTCGGCCAGGGCCGCCGCCTTGATCTCTGAGATGAAGTCGTCGGAGAGCTCGTCGGCCACGTCGAGGCGCCAGCCGCGCGCGCCGAGGCGCAGCCACTTGCGGATGACGCCGTCGTGGCCGCAGATGAGCTCGCGGAAGTCGGGGCTGTCCTCGTTCACGTCTGGCAGGTCGTCGACGCCCCACCAGCTCTTGTAGCTGCCGTCCCCGTTGAAGTCGAACCAGGTGTCGTACGCGGAGGCGCCGGGCTGGGCCGCACCCTCCGTGCCGTAGTTGCCGTATTTGTTGAAGTAGAGGGAGTCCGCGCCGACGTGGTTGAACACGCCGTCAAGGATGATGGAGATGCCGCGGGAAGAGGCGTCCTGGCACAGCGCCTTGAAGTCGTCCTCCGTGCCGAGCATGGGGTCAATCTTTAGGTAGTTTGCCGTGTCGTAGCGGTGGTTGGACGCCGCCTCGAAGATGGGGTTGAGGTAGATGACCGTGATGCCGAGCGCCTCGAGGTACGGAAGCTTCTCGCGGATGCCGTTAAGCGTGCCGCCGTAGAAGTCCCAGTTTGCGATGCGGCCGTCCTGGGTCTTGTCGTAGCGCGGGTACGTGAACCAGTCGTCCACGAACCTCATGCCGGGGCCGGCGTTGTGGGGTTTCTTGAACGCGGCCTCCACGCTCTTCTCCCAGCCCTTGCCGCGATAGAAGCGGTCCGGGAAGATCTGGTAGACGATGCCGTTTCTGTACCAGTCCGGCTGCTCCTTGCGCTCGTTGCGGTACACGGTGATCTGGAACGAGGGTGGCTCGCCGAACGCGAAGGCGCCCTCGCCGCAGCCGTGCTCGCGCGCGGCGCCGTAGCGCCAGACGGCGCCGTCCGCCGCGACGATCTGGAACGAGTACCAGATGACCTCGGGCTCCTCCGGCTCGATCGTGACGCCGAAGCGCACAGGGACGTCGTCCCCGAACTGGGCGGCCTCTTCCTCGCCGAGGGGGATGCGGTCCATGTCCAGGATCTTCTCGCCCTTGTCGTCTATCCACATGCGAAGCCTAGCCACCGCAGATGGCTCGTCCCAGACGTCGATGTACAAGGAAACGGCGCCGCCAGCGATGGCGGCGCCGAACGGGTTCCTGTACTGGCTGTCTGAGGTGTTATGCCTAGCCCTCAAAGCCGTACCCTCTTCTGTTCTGCTTAACGACCAATCTCTGGGTGCAGCGAGTAGTACATGTCCATGTACGCACCTGCCGCGCGGCCCCAGCTGAAGTCGGTCTCCATTGCCTGCCTTTGTAGCTTAATCCATGCGTCCTTATCCGTCCAGAACACTTCGCAGGCATCAAGCACGCAGTTGGCCATCTCGTCCGCATTCATGTTCGTGAATCTGAAGCCCGTGCCCTCGCCGGTGTACTTGTTGTACGCGACGACGCTGTCCTGCAGGCCGCCGGTCTCGCGGACGACGGGGAGCGTGCCGTAGCGCATGGCGATCATCTGCGACAGGCCGCACGGCTCGAACTCCGACGGCATGAGCAGGATGTCGCCGCCGGCGTACATGCGGTGGCTGAGCGCGTTGTCGAAGGCGATGCGCGCGACCATCTGGTCGCCGTACGTCCAGTCGAAGTACTTGAACGCGTCCTCCTGGTCCTTGTCGCCCGTGCCGAGAATCGCCACCTGCGTGCCGCGCTCCATCAGGTGGTTCATGGCGTAGCGCACGAGGCCGAGGCCCTTCTGGTTCGTGAGGCGCCCGATCATGACGATGAGCGGGCGCGTTGGGTCCTCCGCAAGGCCGAGCTCGCGCTGGAGGGCGGCCTTGTCCTGGGCCTTGCGGTCCAGTGAGTCCTCGTCGTAGTTGCACTCGATGAGCTTGTCCGTCGCGGGGTTCCACAGATCGACGTCGATGCCGTTCAGGATGCCGCGCAGCTGGGAGGAGCGGCGGCGGAAGATGTCGTCGAGGCCCTCGCCGTAGAACGGCATCTGGAGCTCGTTGGCGTAGCTCGGGCTGACCGTCGTGATGACGTCGGAGTAGCAGAGCGCGCCCTTCATGTAGTCGATGGTGCCGTAGCCGTTGTAGAGCTGGCTCGACGCCGTCGGGTTGTCCGCGAGGCCGAGGACGTCCTCGAGGACCTTGTCGTTGTACTGGCCCTGGAACTTGACGTTGTGGACCGTGAACACGGTTTTCACGTGGCGGCACGCCTCGGAGCTCTGGTAGAACTCGCGCAGGAACACCGTGGCGAGGGCGGTCTGCCAGTCGTTGCAGTGCAGGACGTCGCACTGGAGCTCGGGCAGCTTCTCGATGGCCTCGCAGATCGCCTTCGAGAAGAACGCGAAGCGCTCGCCGTCGTCGTAGTAGCCGTAGATGCCGTCGCGCTTGAAGTAGGCCTCGTTGTCTACGAAGTAGAAGTCGACACCCTGGTAGGTGAGCTTCTCGATGCCGCAGTAGACGCTACGCCACGCAAGGGGAACGTAGAAGTCTGCTACGTGGGTCATCTGCTCCTGGTACTCCTCTGGAATCGAGGCGTACTTCGGGAGGATGACGGAGCATTCCGCCCCTGCGGCATTAAGTGAGCGGGGCAGCGAACCAGCGACGTCACCCAGGCCGCCCGTCTTGACGAACGGGACGGCCTCCGTGGCGGCGAACAGGATCTTTATCTTGCGTGTGACCTGATCACTCATGGGCTAAATCCCTACTCTACCGATGCCTTTTCCTTGATGAACGGGGCCTCGGGCGTTCCCTTGAGCTCGGTGCCGGCGGGGACGACGTTGTCGCGGTCGACGATCGCGTTCTCGACGCGCGCGCCGGTCTTGATCACGCACGACTGCATCACGATGGAGTTGTTGACGATGGCGCCCGTCTCCACCACGACGTTGCGGCCGAGGATGGAGTTGGACACGGTGCCCTTGATGCGGCAGCTGCCGGAGACGCGGCTGTTGCTCACGCGGGAGCCGGTCTCGAACTTCGCGGGCGCGTTGTCGTGGGCCTTCGTCTTGATCGTGCGTCCGGCGGGGAACAGCTCGGCGGAGATCTTCGGGTCGAGCATGTCCATGTTGGACTTGAAGTAGTTGTCCTTGTTGAAAATCGGCGCGACGTAGCCCTCGAAGTCGTACGTCTGGACGTTCACGCGCTCGTAGTCTGCCGCCATGGCCTCGAAGAGGTCGAGGTAGTCGGTCTGCTCGTACCAGCTGAGCAGCTGGAGCAGGAACTCGCGGCCGATGACGAAGCAGTCGAGGAACGAGACCTCGCCGCGCTCGACACCGTGCTTGATGCCGTGGACGCGCGTGCCGTCGACGGAAAGTCCGGTAACGTCGGCGTCCTTGCCCTTCGCAGGCTGCGTGACGACGGTGATGTCCGCGCCGGAGGCCTTGTGGGCCTCGATGAGCTTGTCGTAGTCCATGTTGTAGACGAAGCTCGCGGAGGAGAGGATCACGTGCTCGGCGTCGCTGCGCTTCAGGAAGACCTTGTTGTACTCGAGGTCGCGAAGCAGGAAACGGGAGCCGGTGCGGGAGGTGCCGAACGCGGAGCCGGGCAGGATGAACAGGCCGCCCTTCTTGCGGTTCAGGTCCCAGTCACGGCCGGAGCCGATGTGGTCGATCAGCGAGCGGTAGTTGTACGGCATGATCATGCCGACGGTGCGGATGCCGGCGTTGACCATGTTGGAGAGCGCGAAGTCGACGACGCGGTAGCGGCCGAGGTAGGGCAGGGACGCGACCGGGCGCGTCTCGGAGAGGACGCTCGGATACTTTGTGGAGTAGTTGGCGGTAATGACACCCAGGAGCTTTTCCATCTCTACTCCGCCTCCTTTGCAACGACTGCGTCATTTCCAATGACGGCGATATCAACGGACTGGTCAGAGCTGCCGAGGGTCGCCTCCGCCTCGACGACGGAGTTCTCGCCGAGGATGGCGCGGACGACGTGCGCACCGGCCTTGACCTCCGAGCCCGGCAGGAGCACGGAGTCCTGGACGACGGCACCCTCGCCGACGACGGCCCCGGTCGAGACGATGGAGTGCACGGCCTTGCCGTAGATGCTGCTGCCGTTGCCGACGAGGCAGTCGTCCACGGTGGCGTCGGGGCCAACGTACGCGGGCGGCATCGCTCCGGCGTTGCTCATGATGGGGGCCTCGGTGTCGAACAGGTCGAAGTCGGGCTTCGTGCCCAGCAGGTCCATGCTCGTCTCGTGGTAGCTGGCGATGGTGCCGACGTCACGCCAGAAGCCGTTGTACTCGTAGGTGTACAGGCGCTTGCCGGCGGCGAGGAGCTTCGGGATGATGTCCTTGCCGAAGTCGTGCTCGGAGCTCTCGTCCTTCGCGTCCTCCTCCAGCGTCTTGACCAGGAGGTCGGCGTTGAAGATGTAGATGCCCATGGATGCGAGGTTCGAGTCGGGCTCCGCGGGCTTCTCGGTGAACTTGAGGATCTTCTCGTCCTCGTCGGTCGTCAGGATGCCGAAGCGGGACGCCTCCTCCCAGGGCACGGGCATGACCGCGATGGTCAGGTCCGCGTTGTGGCGCTTGTGGTTGTCGAGCATCTTCTGGTAGTCCATGTTGTACAGCTGGTCGCCAGAGAGGATGAGGACGTACTCGGGGTCGTTCTGCTTGATGAAGCCGAGGTTCTGCGTCACGGCGTCAGCGGTGCCCGCGTACCACGCGCCGCCGGTCTGGGTGGCGTACGGCGGGAGGATGAACAGGCCTCCCTCGCTCTCGTCCAGGTTCCAGGCGCTGCCGGAGCCCAGGTAGTTGTGCAGGAGATACGGCCTGTACTGAGTCAGGACGCCAACGGTGTCGATGCCGGAGTTGGCGCAGTTGGACAGCGCAAAGTCGATTATGCGATACTTCCCGCCGAACGAGACGGCGGGCTTGGCGACTTCCTTCGTGAGGACGCCGAGCCTGCTGCCCTGGCCGCCGGCAAGAAGCATTGCAATGCATTCCCTCTTGCTCATTGAACTTCTCCCCTTTCGAGCTTCACATCCCTATGTACCGGAGCCCCTCGCCCCGATCATTACCTATGCATCAATATGCCAAATGTCGTGGGCATATTCGCGAATGGTTCGGTCGCTGGAGAAATATCCCGACCTGGCCGTGTTGTGGACCGCGGCGCGGTTCCACCTTGCGCGGTCGCCGTAGGCCTGGGTCAGCTCCTCCCACGCGTCCACGTACGAATAGAAGTCCTTCAGCACGAGGTCGTGGTCGTTGCCGACCATGAGCTCGTCGTAGATGCTGTCGAAGTTGCCGGACAGGCGCGCGAACGTGCCGTCCTTCAGCTGGTTCACGATGCGGCCCAGACGATCCGGGTCCTTCTTGAGAAGGTCGTACGCCCAGTAGTTGCCGCTCGCGCGGAGCGCGTCCACCTCCTCGGTCCTCAGGCCGAAGATCTTGATGTTCTCCTCGCCCACGAGCTTCGCGATCTCGACGTTCGCGCCGTCGTAGGTGCCGAGCGTGATGGCGCCGTTCATCATGAGCTTCATGTTCGAGGTGCCGGACGCCTCGGAGCCCGCCCACGAGATCTGCTCGGAGATCTCTGCCGCCGGGTAGATGAGCTGTGCGCTCGAGACGGCGAAGTTGGGCACGAACGCGACGCGGATGACGTCGTTCACGCGCTTGTCGTTGTTGATGACGTCCGCGACGGAGTTGATGAGACGGATGACCTCCTTTGCGAAGGTGTAGCTCTGCGCCGCCTTGCCAGAGAAGATGAACGCCGTCGGGCGCGGCTTGAAGGACGGGTCGGCAAGCAGCCTGTTGTAGATGTCCAGGATCTTGAACACGTTCAGCAGCTGGCGCTTGTACGCGTGGAAGCGCTTGACCTGGACGTCGAACACCATGTTGGTGTCGAGGACCGTGCCCGTCGTCTCCTTGATGTAGTCCGCGAGGCGCTGCTTGTCCCACTCCTTCGCCTTCTCGAACTGCTCCAGGAACGAGGGGTCGTCCTCGTACTTCTCGAGCTCGGACAGCTTGTTCGCGTCACCGAGCCAGCCCTCGCCCAGCACGTCGCACACGAGCTTCGCGTACTTGGGGTTCGCGTTGCCGAGGAAGCGGCGGTGCGAGATGCCGTTCGTCTTGTTGTTGAACTTCTCGGGCGTCAGCTTGTAGAAGTCGTGCAGCGTCGTCGCCTCGAGGATGCCGGTGTGCAGCGCGGAGACGCCGTTGACGGAGTTCGCGAAGATGACGGAGAGGTTCGCCATGCGAATCTGGCCGTCCCACAGGATGGCGGTGTTCTTGAACTCCTCCTGCCAGTTGGAATCGGTGTGCGAGAAGCTCTCGCGGTAGCGGCGGTCGATCTCCTCGATGAACATGTAGGTGCGGGGCAGCAGGTCGCGGAACGTGCTGATGGGCCACTTCTCCAGCGCCTCGGGCATGATCGTGTGGTTGGTGTACGAGATGGTCTCCTGCGCGATCTTGAACGCGAGGTCGAAGTCGACGCCGTACTCGTCCACCAGGAGCCTCATGAGCTCAGGGCCGCACATGGCGGGGTGGGTGTCGTTCGTGTGGATGGAGACGTGCTTGCCGAGGTCCTCCCAGTTGTCGTCCCCGTACTTCTTCAGGTAGTCGCGCAGGATCGTCTGCAGGCCTGCGGAGACGAACAGGTACTCCTGCTTCAGCCTGAGCAGGCGGCCGTGCTCGCCGGCGTCGTTCGGGTACAGGATCTGCGAGATCGCCTCGACGTCGGAGCGGAACTTCATGGCCTTCGCGTAGTCGCCGGCGTTGAACGCGTCGAGGTCGAAGTTCTCCTCGGCGGGCTCGGCGCTCCACAGGCGCAGGTTGTTGACCTTCTTTGCGCCATAGCCGACGATGGGCACGTCGTACGGGACGGCCTTCACGAGCTCGCCGCCCT
Source organism: Parafannyhessea sp. LCP19S3_B1 (assembly GCF_052121955.1). Classification (NCBI taxonomy): domain Bacteria; kingdom Bacillati; phylum Actinomycetota; class Coriobacteriia; order Coriobacteriales; family Atopobiaceae; genus Parafannyhessea; species Parafannyhessea sp. LCP19S3_B1. The sequence continues at coordinate 22,192 of NZ_JBQKDH010000018.1, forward strand.
CCTGCGTGAACCAGTAGCGGCCGTTCTCCTCGTGGCGCACGACCTGGCCGCCGAAGCGGATGAGGACTGAGCTCTCGTTCCTGCGGGTCTCCCACGGGAAGCCGTGCTCGAGCCAGTTGTCCATCTTCTCGACCTGACGGCCGCCCTCGATGGCCTGCTTGAACAGGCCGTAGCGATAGCGCATGCCGTTGCCGTTGCCGTTGATGCCGAGCGCGGCCATGGAGTCGAGGAAGCACGCGGCCAGACGGCCGAGGCCACCGTTGCCGAGGCCGGGGTCGCTCTCGTAGCGCTCGATGTCGTCGAGCCGCATGTCGAGGTCCTTGCACGCAGCCTTCACGATGTCGCGGATGCCAAAGTTCAGCAGGTAGTTGTCAAGCAGGGGACCAAGCAGGAACTCGATGGAGAAGTAGTACACGGTCTTCTCGCCCTTGTCGTTTGCCTGCTTGAGGCTGTTGCCCCTGAGCGCCTTCGCCTTGTCCGCGATGAGGCTCGCCATGGCGTAGTAGCGCTCCTGCGGACCTAGCTCCTCGTGCGGCTTGGAGAACTCGCGCTCGCACGCCAGGCGGTACTGCCTGATGAAGTCGTCCTTGTCGGTGAAGATCTTGGGCCAGCTCTGTTCAGTCATGTCAGTCCTTAGAACGATTTTTGACGGGACCCCGCGGCGGCGGTCCAGTCCTACCCCTGCGGACGCGTCCGTGCGCGCCCGGCTCGCTTGCCCCGTCGGCTATTCCGACTTCGTGGCACCGGTTCTTCTCGCCTTCGCGTTTCCGTCTTTGCTCGCAGGCGACGAAGGTGCCTTGGACTTGCCAGCCACCTTAGTGCTACCAGTTTTTGCGGCCGAGGTCTTGCGCGAGGGCGCCTTTTTTGCCGCCGCCTTGGCGCCGGTTGCCGCCTTCGCTACCTTAGAGGCGGCTTTGGTGGCAGACTTTGCCGAGGTAGACGCCTTGGAGGTTGTCTTGGGGGCCGCTTTGGGGGCAGCTTTGCGGGTGCGCTTCTTGGGCAGCGGGCCCACGTAGCGCAGGATCGTGCCGCCCAGCGGCGGTATGCGAAGCTCGATGGACTGCTCCTGGCGGTTCCACGGCTCCTCGGCGGTCTTGAACCTCACGCCCTTGTTCGTGACGCCCGAGCCGCCGTACTCCTCGTCGTCGGAGTTGAAGACCTCCTCGTAGAAGCCCGGCCGCGGCACGCCCAGCCTGAAGTCCTCGTGGGGGTTCACCTCGAAGTTGATCACGACCACGAGGTCGTCCTTCTCGTCGTCGCCATGGCGCGCGAACGAGATTATGCACTGGTCGGCGTTGTCCGCGTCGATCCAGTCGAAGCCCTCCGGCGAGTACGAGTCCTGCCACAGCGCGGGCTGGGCCTTATACAGCGCGTTCAGGGCCGCGATGTAGTGCTGCTGGTGGGCGTGGCTCTCGTACTCCTCCGTCAGGAAGTATTGGATGCCCTCGTAGTAGCGCCACTCGATGAACTGGCCGATCTCGTTGCCCATGAAGTTGAGTTTGCCGCCCGCGTGCGTCATCTGGTACAGCGCGAGGGCGCGCATGCCCGCGAACTGGCGCCAGTAGTCGCCCGGCATCCTGGTGATGAGCGAGCACTTGCCGTGGACCACCTCGTCGTGGCTGAGCGGCAGGATGAAGTTCTCGTTGAACTGGTACATGGTCGAGAAGGTCAGGAGCTTGTGGTTGCCGGGGCGGTACGGGAAGTCGGTCTGCATGTAGTGCAGCGTGTCGTTCATCCAGCCCATGTCCCACTTGAAGTGGAATCCCAGGCCGCCGTCGGACGTGGGGTACGTCACGAGCGGCCACGCCGTGGACTCCTCCGCAATCATCATGACGTCCGGGTGGTACTTGCCCATGGTGTCGTTGCACGTGCGGATGAAGTCGATGGACGCGTCGTCCTCCTCCGTCCCGCGCGAGTTGAACTTCTTCTGGCCGGGGTCGTCGATGCCGAAGTTGAGGTACAGCATGGACGTGACGCCGTCCATGCGGATGCCGTCGGCGTGGTACTCGCTCACCCAGTACAGCAGGTTGGACGTGAGGAAGTTGCGGACCTCGTTTTTGGTGAAGTCGAACTTGAACGTGCCCCAGTTGGGGTGCTCCTCCTTCTCGTACAGCTTGTCGCCGTTGAAGTGCACCAGGCCCTGCTCGTCGCGGCAGAAGCCGCCGGGCACCCAGTCCAGGATCACGCCGATGCCCGCCTGGTGGCACGCGTCCACGAAGTGCTTGAACTGCGTGGGCTTGCCGTAGCGGCTGGTGGGCGCGAAGTAGCCCGTGATCTGGTAGCCCCACGAGCCGTCGAACGGGTGCTCCATCACGGGCAGGACCTCTATGTGCGAGTAGCCCATCCCCTTGACGTAATCGACCAGCTCGACGGAGAGCTCGTCGTACGTGAGGTAGCTGCCGGAGTGGTCGTCGGAATCGGGGTCGCCGTTTCCGGCCAGGCCGTCCGAGTGGCGCTTCCAGCTGCCCAGGTGGCACTCGAAGATGTTGAGCGGCCGCTTGAAGAAGTCCTGCTTCGAGCGGGAGGCCATGTACTTCTCGTCCTGCCACTCATAGCCAGAGAGGTCGGCGGTGCGCGACGCCGTCCCCGGGGGGCACTCGGCGTAGAACGCGTACGGGTCAGCCTTGTACAGCAGGTCGCCGTGGGCGGTCTCGATCAGGTACTTGTACAGCTGGCCCTCCGTGGCGCCCGGCACGAAGCCGTACCACACGCCGCCGGTGGGCGTGCACTCGAGGTAGGTGGCCTCCGTGTCCCAGTCGTTGAAGTCGCCGATCACGCGGACGCTCTTGACGTCAGGCGCCCACACGGCGAACCAGTAGCCCTCGACGCCGTCCTTGTTGCAGGGGTGCGCGCCCAGCTTCTCGTAGCTGCGGTACCACACGCCCTTGCCCATAAGGTACAGGTCGTCTTTGGTAAGAAGGTAGTTGGCTATAGGCGCGCTCATGCGACCATCCTCCGGCTTCGTCACGACTAGGGTGGGTGGCGTGCCACACAATCACCACCGCAACTACACATTCTATGTAAACGGGCAAGGCTTTGCGGCCATGACTTCGCGGTCGGCCGCAAACGGGCCGCGCGCGAACGGCTCGCGGTGGACATAGCGCAACTCGTGCACGAAACGCTGGCAAGATGGTACGAACGCCGCCGACGGGGCAGTCGAGGCGGTCGTCCGGACACAAAAGCGGGTATCATGTGCCACTAACGGCAAGTTTGGGCCCCGCGCGGCGCGCCCGCGCGCACGCCGGCGGGGCGCGGCAAGGCAGGTGAGAAGATCGTGCCACGAGAGTCGAAGGCGTCGCGCCGGCAGCGCGGCATCGAGTTTTGTGCCCGCATGCACGAGCGCTACCCCGGCGTGCAGAGCGCGCTTGACTACCACAACCCGTTTACGCTGGTGGTGTGCGTGATGCTTTCCGCCCAGACCACGGACGCCGGCGTGAACCGCGTGACGCCGGAGCTGTTTTCCCGCTGGCCCACGCCCGAGGCCATGGCGCAGGCCGACCCCGCCGAGGTGGGCGAGGTCATCCACAGCATTGGCTTCTGGCGCGCGAAGGCCGCGCACTGCGTGGAGCTGTCGCAGATGATCGTGAGCGACTTTGGCGGCGAGGTGCCGCGCACGATGGAGGAGCTGTGCCGCCTGCCGGGCGTGGGCCGCAAGACCGCGAACATCGTGCTGAACAAGGCGTTTGGCATATGCGAGGGCATCGCGGTCGACACGCACGTGTTCCGCATCGCCACGCGCATGGGCTTTACGCGTGCGAGCACTCCCGCGGCGGCGGAGAAGGACCTGCTTGACCTGCTGCCGCACGAGCTCTGGACCTACGTGAACGAGGAGTGGATACACTTTGGCCGCGACACGTGCACGGCGCAGCGGCCGAAGTGCGAGGGCTGCCCGTGCGCGGACATCTGCCCGTCTGCGTTCAAGGCGACGCGCCCGGCAAGGCGCGGGTCTGCGAAGGGCGCGGGAAGGGCTAGCTCGAAGGGCGCCGGCGCGCGGCGCGGCAAGGGTGGCGCCGGCGGGGCGCGCGGACGCAAGGCAAGCGAGAGGAGCTCGTGATGTCGGACCTTGGCAGGCACTTCTGCACCTGTGGCGACACGCGCTGCCCGTGCAACCCCAACAACCCCGCGAACCTGGCGGGGGGCGGCTTTGGCTGCGACGCGTGCATCCGCAAGAACCTTGCGCTGGGCGAGGTGCCCACGTGCATGTTCAAGGCCCTGGGCGACACGGAGGGCTGGGACGACTGGTCCGTGGAGGGGTTCGCGCGCTTTGTGCGGCTGCACCCGCGCAGCGACGACGTGCGCCGCGACACGGCGGCCCGGGCGAAGGCCTTTGACGAGGCGCACAAGGCGTAGGGTCCGGGGCCGGGCGGAGCCGGCGGGCGGCGCGCGGCCAAGCCGCGCGGCCGTGGCGTTGCCGGGCCCATGGCAGTGACGCGGGCGAGGCGGCGGCCCTTCTCGCCCGGCGCCTTGCGCGGGCCCGTGGGGCACCGGCCATGTGGCGAAAGACAGCCGCAAGACGCGAAGGGGGACGGCGCCTTTTGACGGGCGTCGCCCCCTTTGCGGAGCGTGGTTGTGGTGCGGCCCGAGTCGCGGGACCGCGGTTGGCGGAAAGGCGCTGGCGCGGCCGCCGGTTGCCGGCCCTAGGCCCTGGCGATGGCCTGGTCGAGGTCGGCGATGATATCGTCCACGTCCTCGATGCCGACGGAGAGACGGATGAGATCCTCGCTGAGGTGCGCCTCCTTGAGCTGCTCGGGCGTGAGCTGGGAGTGCGTAGTCGAGGCGGGGTGGATGATGAGGGACTTGGCGTCGCCCACGTTAGCGAGGTGGGTGAAGAGCTTGACGTTGTTGACCACGTTCAGGCCACCCTCGCGGCCGCTCTTGAGGCCGAAGACCACGACGCCGCCGAAGCCGTGCTTGAGGATGCGGGACGCGACCTCGTGCGAGGGGTCGTCCTCGAGTCCGGAGTAGCGGACCCACGCGACCTTGGGGTTATCCTTCAGCCACTTTGCGACGGCGAGCGCGTTGTCGGAGTGGCGCTGGACGCGCAGGGAGAGGGTCTCGAGGCCGATGCCGATGAGCTGCGCCGCGTACGGGGAGAGCGTCGGGCCGAAATCGCGCAGCTTGTTGGCGAGGACGCGCGTGGAGAACGGCGCGGCGGGAGCGGCGTCCGCGAAGACGACGCCGTGGTAGGAGGGGTCGGGCTTGGCAAGCGTGTGCCACTTCTCGGGGTCCTGCTTCCAGTTGAACTTGCCGGTATCGATCACGGCGCCGCCGAGCGTTGCGCCGTGGCCGCCAATCCACTTGGTGAGGGACTCGATCACGACGGCCGCACCGTCCTCGGCGGGACGATAGAGGTAGGGCGTCGCGAAGGTGTTGTCGACGAAGACGGGCACCGGGGACGGCAGGGAGTTTGCGGCCTGGACCAGCGCCGGGACGTCTGCGACGTCGACGAGCGGGTTGCCGATGGTCTCGACGTACCAGAGCTTCGTGTTCTCCTTCGTGGCGGCGACGAACGCGTCGATGTCGTTGTTCTCGACGAAAGTGGTCTCGACGCCCAGGTCGCCGAGGGTGTGTAGGAAGATGTTCCACGTGCCGCCGTACAGCGAGTCGGACGCGACGATGTGGTCGCCGGCGCCGACGAGGTTCGTGAGGGCGAGGATCTCTGCCGCGTGGCCGGATGCGACGGCGACGGCACCGGTGCCACCCTCGACCGCGGCCACGCGGGCGGCGACGGCGTCGGTGGTGGTGTTGGTCAGGCGGCCGTAGATGTTGCCCGGCTTGGCGAGGCCGAACTTTGCGGCGCCGTCGGCGGCATCATCGAACTGGAACGCCGCGGAGGCGTAGATCGGGAGCGCCGCGGAGCCGGTGGTGGGGTCGGGAGCCCAGCCGGCGTGGACCTGCAGGGTGTCGAAGTGCTTCTCGGGATCGGACGCGAAGGTGGGATCGAGCTCGAATGCCATGATGTTCTCCTTTGTGAGTGGCGCCACGTGCGCCTTGTGTTTTGGATGCGATAACGCTGCCTTGCCGTCGCCCGGTCCTCGTCTGCGTGGTTGCAGCTTCCTGAGGCCGGGCTAGGGCATTAACGTGCTCGTGGGTGATATGTCGGTTCTCGTTTTCATCGTGAGCACATCATAGGGCACCTGTTGTCACTCGCAAGGATTTTCATGTGAGATTGCAGCTGATTTGACCGTTTTCGCAGGTAGATACCATCTGTCAGTATCAGTTTAATTGCTATCGGTAAAATCGATAACACTGTTGACGTGCGGCGAAGCGTTTTGGGTCTGACGGCATTTGTGCGGGTAGGTCGCTATGCGAGAATGCGGCCGACGGCACGCCCGCGGACGCGCTTGCGGCGATGCCAAATCGCATAACGCGATATGCGAAGGACTCCGAACCGTGCTCAACTGGGCAAACGCAAAATAATGCTTGTCGCATAACGCGATATGCGATTTGGCCGCGTGGACGGGCGGCGGCAAGCGCCACGTCACGGAACGAAGCACGGCCACGCAGCACGAACGCCGTCCGCGGCGGCACGCACCCGCAGCAGCCTCGTCCGCGGCAGCGCGCCCGCGCCCGCCCCGCGCCCCGCGGCACAAAGAGCGCCCCGCACGTCGGTGACGTGCGGGGCGCGAGTCGCTCATGCTGCCATAGGGTGGCGCGGGGCGCTAGTAGTTGATCGCCAGCTCCTCGAAGTAGCTCTGCGGGTGGTTGCAGACGGGGCAGACCTTCGGCGCGGTCTCGCCCACGTGGATGTGGCCGCAGTTCAGGCACTTCCAGACCTTGACGCCCTCGCGCTGGAACACCTCGCCCTTTTCCACGCGCTCGACGAGCTTGTTGTAGCGCTCCTCGTGGTGCTTCTCGACCTCGCCGACCATGCGGAACTTGGCGGCGATCTCCTTGAAGCCCTCGGCATCCGCGGTCTCGGCAAAGCCCTTGTACATGTCAGTCCACTCGTAGTTCTCGCCCGCGGCAGCGTCCTTCAGGTTGGTCAGGGTATCGGGAACGTCGCCGTCGTGCAGGTACTTGAACCAGAGCTTCGCGTGCTCGCGCTCGTTGCCCGAGGTCTCGGTAAAGATGTTCGAGATCTGGACGTATCCCTCCTTCTTGGCCTTGCTGGCGTAGTAGGAGTACTTGTTCGTCGCCTGGCTCTCGCCGGCGAACGCGGCCTCGAGGTTCTTCTTCGTCTGGGAGTTCTCAAAATCGACTGCCATGCACGGTCTCCTCTCGCAGCGGGACGAGCCCCCTGCCCGCCCCATGCCTTCGAAACACCTCACATGATATGACCTAGGCCGACCAATTGCCACCAATTTTGTGACAAAATCCCTCGGCCTCGAGCTCTTCCAGCAGAGCGGCCACGTCACGCGCGGATATCTTCTTTCTACCCGCTTCCGCCTCGATCGCAGACAGTTCTTCGGTAATCGTCACAAGGTCCACGCCACACCGGCCGGCGGAGCGGTGCCCCAGCAGCAGCCGCACCAGCTCCGCGCGCTTCTGCCGGTGGGACCCCTCGAACCTTGACTGTCTCACGTGCGACTTCGAGCGCCTGGACGGGTTGGGCAGCGTCTTCTTGAGGTAGGCGCCGTAGTCGAGAAGGGCGTAGTACCACGTCCTCGGGTCGTCCTGCGGGTCCAAGGCGTCGGCGGGGCAGCTGGCCTCCACCAGCGGCACCAGGTCCTTGTCCGGCACCGCCACGGCATCGGGATAGAGCTCGTGCAGAAAGACGGAGCGCACGTTGGTCTCGAGGTACACGCCGGGCAGGTCGTACGCAAACGCGCGGATTCCGGCCGCCGTGGCCGGGCCTATGCCGGGCAGCGCCACAAGCTCGCGCGCCTCAATCGGCATGGCGCCGCCCGCGGCGCTCACGATGCCCGCGGCCCTCCACAGCGCAAGCGCCCTGCGATTGTAGCCCATGCCCTGCCACTCCTCAAGCACGTCCGCCGCGTCCGCCGCCGCAAGGGCGTCCACGCTGGGAAAGCGCTCGCACCAGCGCTGCCAGCGCCCGTCCACGCGCGCCACCTGGGTCTGCTGGAGCATGACCTCGGATATCCATATCTGGTACGGGTCGCGCGTCCTTCTCCACGGAAGGTCGCGGTACAGCTCGCGGCCGCGCTCGAGCACCTTCTGCCTAAACTCCGGCGGCACCTGCGCGGGAGCCTTGGGCTCAGCTGACGGCGTCGGGCTCGCGGGGCCGGCGGCGTGCGCCGACGTCGGCGTGGCGTCGCTCATGGCGGCACCTACCGTGCGCTGGGCACGTCCGGCACCTGCGGCGCCGGGCCCAGCACCTCGAAGCCGCTTTCGGGCGTCAGTGCGGGATGCTTGTGCTCGCAGACCACCTCGTACAGGCTGATGGAGTCGAAGTAGCGCGTCAGGATGCGCTCCGCCTCGCACCAGACGGGGTTGAAGTGGCACTCTGGGCGAAAGGGGCACGCACCGCCCTCCGGACCGGCCGTTCCGCACGTGGCCACGAACACGGGGCCCTGGATCGCCTCGATCACCTGGCGCATGGTCACCTCGTGCGGGTCCAGGCACAGGCGCATGCCGCCGTGGGCGCCGCGCGTGCTCTCGATGATGCCCGCGGACACCAGGTCGTGCTGGATGGAGCGCGCGAACGAGTACGGGATGCCGTTCTTCTCGGCCGCGGCGCGGACGGACACCACGCTGTCGCTCCTTACGAGCTCGGCGAGCATGCGCAGCGAGTAGTCTGTCTTCCTGGAGATGTCCACGTTCCGACCCTTCGTGCTGTGTCCCCTGCGTCGGCCGTGCCCGTGCGGCGCGCCGGCTTAGTCCACCATTGCGGCAGCATTTTGTGATTGTAGCCCATTGACGCCTCGCGCGCCGCCGCACGCGCCGCGCTGCGCCCCCCGCAAGCCAGCGGCAAGACAACCGCAAGCCCGCCGCACAAGAAAGGGGCCCCGGTTGCCCGGGACCCCTCTGCGGTCAAGATGGCGGGATATGCGGGACTCGAACCCGCGACCTCCGACGTGACAGGCCGGCGCTCTAACCAGCTGAGCTAATACCCCGTGCGCTGGTGCAATAAAAAGGGCCCCGGTTCCCCGAAGCCCTGAATACATGAATGGCGGGATATGCGGGACTCGAACCCGCGACCTCCGACGTGACAGGCCGGCGCTCTAACCAGCTGAGCTAATACCCCGTGCATCAGTGCGTAAGCAATAGTACACGCTCCGCCCCACGTTTGTCTAGCAAAAAATTAAGAAAGTTCTTCTCCACCAGTTGTGCACAACCTTGGCGGGCATGCGCCGGCGGGCGAGAAGGACGCGGACCCGGCGCCGCAAGGCGGCTGCGGGGCCCGGCGGGCGTGGCGGCTCCGGCGGCGCTACTCCGTGGTCGCGGTGCCGTCGTCGGACGCGCCCGCGGCGCTGGATGACGTGTCGGAATTCGAGCCCGACTTGGAGTCCGACTTCGCGTCGGACTTCGTCCCGATGGCCGAGGCGCTGCCGCTGAGCGTCACGCTGGTGGTGTCGCCCGAGTCGGTCGTGACGGCAATCCCCTGCTGGGACAGCTTGACGGACTTGATGGTGCCCGATCCGCCCACGGCCTTGCCGTCCGAGTCGACCACGGGCGAGGCCGGCGTGCCCATGCCGATGGTGCACGCGTACACGTCCCAGTTGCCGTCCAGGTTCTCGGGCACCACGATCGTGCCGTTGTACAGCACCAGGCTCGCCGGCGTTCCGGGCACCGTGCTCATCACCTGCAGGCCCTCGCCCTTTGTGACGGCCGATACAATGGCGTACGTGCCGTCGTCCTGCTTGCGCAGCGAGTACGTGGCGTCGCGGTAGCGGATGGACTGGTCCGCGGCGACCACGGTCTTCTCCACCTGCTTTGTCTTGGTGGTCTTGGCGGTGCCGCCGCTCAGGATGCCGCCCAGAAGGTAGCCGCCAAGCGCCAGCACCACCACGACGGCCACCGCGATGCCCGCGATCAGCTTGCGGTTGGTGTGCGTCTGGGGCTCGCGGCGCTGCGTCTGGGGACGGTACGCGTCGGACAGCCGGCGCTCGCTTCCGTAGCCGCTGCGGCGCCACGACGTGGTTGAGTCCGCGGAGAGCGTCTCTACGTTCGAGCGGGTCTCGACCTTCGCGCCCATGCTCGCGTCGATCCGCCTGAACGAGCCGGTCGCCGCCGGGTCGAGCACGGGGCGCGGCGCGGCCTGCTCGGCCATGCCGTCGCTGTCGTAGTCGTGGCCAACGCTGTAGTTCTGGTAGTGGTTGGTGGTGGCTCCCGCAAAGTGCGTGCCGCCCGTGGAGCGTCCGCCGCGCCTGGGCACGCGCGCGCCGCCCGAGCCGGTCGCCGCGTGCCGGGCGCCGTGCCGTGCGGAGGAGCTTCCTGCGTTTTCGCTCATGTGTCAGACCTCCCCGTCTGGTGTCTGCTGCGATTATGCTACGAACCGCGCGGAGCCGCGGACTAAAGCGCCCTTCTGGCCTCTATCGCGCGGCCAAGGGTCACCTCGTCGGCGTACTCCAGGTCGCCGCCCACGGGCAGCCCGCTTGCCAGGCGCGTCACCTCCACGCCCAGCGGCCGGATGATCCGGCTCAGGTACGTGGCCGTGGTCTCGCCCTCGACGTCCGGGTTCGTGGCCAGGATGACCTCCTCCACCGTGCCGTCCGCAAGGCGGCCAAGCAGCTCGCGCACGTGCAGCTGCTCGGGGCCCACCTTGTCCATGGGCGATATCACGCCGCCCAGCACGTGGTACAGCCCGTGGAACGAGCCGGTGCGCTCGATGGCCTGCACGTCGCGCGGCTCCGAGACCACGCAGATGCGGCTGCGGTCGCGCGTGGGGTCGTCGCACACGTCGCAGTGCTCGCGCGTGGCGTAGTTGAAGCAAATCGGGCAGAAGTGCACCTGCTCCTTCACCCTCAGGATGGCGTCCGCCAGCCGGCGCGCGGTCTCGGCGTCCGCCTCAAGCAGGTAGTATGCGATGCGCTGGGCAGACTTTGGCCCAATGCCCGGCAGTCGGCCCAGCTCGTCAAGCAGGCGCTGCAGCGCGCGGCCGTCGCCCGGCGCGCCCGCCGCCGCGATGCCCGAACCCGCGCCGGCCGAGCCCGCGCCGGCCGAGCCGCCAAACGCCTCGCCCGAAAGCGCCACTAGAACATCCCCGGGATGTTCATGCCGCCGGTGATGGCGCCCATCTGCTGGTTCGCGACGCTCTGGCCGCTCTCCAGGCAGTCGTTCACGGCCGCGAGGATGCTGTCCTGCAGCATCTCCACGTCCTCCGGGTCCAGCGCCTCCGGGTCGATCGTGATGCCGGTGATGTGCCCGTCCGCGGTGCCGGTCACCTTGACCATCCCGCCGCCGGCCGAGGCGGACACCTCGATCTCGCCCAGCTTCTCCTGCGCCTGCGCAAGCTGCTTCTGCATCTTCTGCGCCTGCTTCATCATCTGCTGCATGTTCATGTTGGTTCTCCTAACTGGGGAATCGCCGTGGGCGAGAAGAGCATGCCCTTCTCGCCCTATTGTTTGTACCCACCGAATGATACGGCTACTTGCACGTCACGAAACCGCGAGCAAGTCACGTACAGCGTACCGCTACGAACCTGTGCGGCCCGGCTACTCCTTCTTCTGCACGCCGGCGTACTTCACGTCGCCAAACACGCTGGACAGCATGTCGAGTACGGCCTGGGCGTCTGCGGGCGCGTCGTCCAGCGACGCCTCGGGCTGCGCGTCGCCAAACGCGCGCACGGGCGCGGGCTTGGGCGCGGGCTTCGGCGTCGGGGCCGGGGCAGGCGCGGGCGCGGGGGCAGGTGCTGGTTGCGGCGCAGGCGCAGGCGCGGGGGCCGGGGCAGGCGCAGGCTTGCGAGCGGGCGCCGGGGTCTGCGGTGAAGGCGCAGGCGCGGCGTCGTATCCACCGGGAGCCCTTCCCTCCTGCACGTCCTCGTCGTACGAGACGGCGGCCGCGTCGTCGTAGGGAACCTCCTCGTAGGGTGGCATGTCGTCCCAGGGCATGGGCCCGGCGGGCTGCGCGGGTGCGGGAGCCGGGGCAGGGGCCGGCCGCGG
>NZ_JBQKDH010000019.1:0-23701 GCF_052121955.1 Parafannyhessea sp. LCP19S3_B1
GGCGCCCGGCGTAACGTGCGCGGGCACGTACGAGCTGGAGCTGTAGCGGGCGCGCGAGGGACACATGGCTTTCGCGCCGCCCGGCCTGCGCGCCGCATGGCCGCGCGCTGCGAGCGGGGGGCGAACGGAGGAGGAAAGATGCTGGTAGTGATACGCGGCGCGGGGGACCTTGCCTCCGGGATCGCCGTGAGGCTGCGCCGCAGCGGCGCGGACGTGGTGATGCTGGACGTGGCCGTGCCCACCGCGGTGCGGCGCACCGTGTGCTTTAGCGAGGCCATCCGCCTGGGCGAGGCCACGGTGGAGGACGTGCGCGGCGTGCTGTGCGCGGACGCGGAAGAGGCGGCCCGCGTGGCGCGCGCGGGCACGGTCGCCGTGCTCGTGGACCCTGACGGTGCCTCCATCGCGCGGCTGCGCCCGGAGTGCGTGGTGGACGCGATCATCACGAAGCGCAACCTGGGCACCACGCGTGACATGGCGCCCGTGGTGATAGGCGTGGGGCCGGGATTTAGGGCAGGCACGGCGGCCGGCTGCGACTGCCACGCCGCCATAGAGACAAAGCGCGGCCACTACCTGGGCCGCGTCATATACGACGGCTCTCCCATACCCAACACGGGCGTGCCGGGAAACATAGGCGGCTATTCGCGCGAGCGCGTGCTGCGCGCGCCGGCGGACGGCGCGTTCGAGCCCGTGCTGAAGATCGGCGACGTGGTGCGCAAGGGCGACCTGGTGGCGACGGTTGCCGGCGAGCCGCTTCTGGCCACGATCCCGGGGGTGCTCCGCGGCCTTCTGCAGGAGGGCTGCCCCGTCACGCGCGGCATGAAGTCCGGCGACATCGACCCGCGCTGCGCGCCGGGCCACTGCAACACGTGCTCCGACAAGGCGCGCGCGATAGGCGGCGGCGTGCTGGAGGCGCTTCTGCACTTCTCGCACAGGCTGGAGGGATAGCGATGGCAGACGACGCAACGGCCCGGCAGGGCGAGAAGGGCGCGGCCCCCGCGCCCGCGGGCGAGGACGTGAAGCTCACGAAGCTTGCGGAGTGCGCGGGCTGCGGGGCGAAGGTGGGCGCCGGCGAGCTGGCGCGCCTGCTGAGCGACATCCGGGTGCGGCGCGACCCCAACCTGCTGGTGGGGTTTGACAAGTCGGACGACGCGGCCGTGTATCGCGTGACGGACGACGTCGCCCTGGTGCAGACCGTGGACTTCTTCCCGCCCATCGCGGACGACCCGTACACGTACGGGGCCATCGCCGCGGCGAACGCGCTTTCGGACGTGTACGCCATGGGCGGCGAGCCCAAGGTCGCCCTGAACGTGATGGCCGTGCCGGAGGACATGCCGGCGGACGTGGTGCACCAGATCCTGCGCGGCGGCTACGAGAAGGTGTACGAGGCCGGCGCCTCCATCGTGGGCGGCCACAGCATATACGACCGCGAGCCCAAGTACGGCCTTGCCGTGACGGGCTTCGTGAACCCGGCGCGCATGCTCACCAACAGCGGCGCGCGCCCCGGCGACGCGCTGGTGCTGACGAAGGCGCTGGGCGTGGGCGTGATCACGACGGCCGCGAAGGCCGGGCTCGCCGCGCCGGCAGACGTCGCCGCGGCTGAGGCCCAGATGATGCGCCTTAACCGCTACGCGCGCGACGTGATGGTGGCGCACGACGTGCACGCTGCCACGGACGTGACGGGCTTTGGCCTCTTGGGCCACGCGCTCGAGATGGCGCAGGGCGCGAACGTTTCGCTGGAGCTTGACGCCGCCGCGCCGGCGCTGCTTTCGCTCCGCGTGCGCGAGCTTGCGCGCCTGGGCATCCTGCCTGCGGGGATGTACCGCAACCGTCACTTTGCTGAGTCTTCGGTGGACGTGGGCGATGTCCCGCGCGACGTGCAGGACCTGCTGTTCTGCCCCGAGACCTCTGGCGGGCTGCTCATAAGCGTCGCCGCGGCGGACGCGGACGCGCTTCTGGCGGACCTGCTGGCAGACGGCCGCGTGCCCGACGCCCGCTTGGTGGGGCGCGTGGGCGAGGCCGGCGCGGCGGGCGGCGCCCGCATCGCGCTGCGCTAGGGGCCCGCGCGGCCACGGCGCCCGGTTGGCGCCGGCGCGGCAAGACGACGCGACGGCATGAACAAGGAGAAGGACATGCAAGACTCTCATGACACCCTGCGCGACCAGGGGCTTGTGGGCCGGCTTCTGGCGGAGCTCTCTGCCGGGCGTCCGTTTGCCCTGGCCACGGTGCTTGCCACCCGCGGCTCCATGCCGCGCCACGCCACGGCGCGCATGGCGCTTCTGCAGGACGGCACGTGGCTGGGCACCGTGGGCGGCGGCCGCCTCGAGCTGCAGATGCAGCGGCGCTGCCGCGACGTGCTTTCCGGCGCGGCGTCGGCGAGCCTGGAGTGGATGACGCACGCGAAGACCGGCATGGCGTGCGGCGGCGACGCCCTGGTGGGCGTGACGGCGTGGCAGCCCGGGAGGGCGGCGCTTCTGACAGAGCTGCTGCGCAGGCTTCGCGCGGGCGAGCGCTTCGTGCTGTGCGAGGCGTGGCGCGACCCTTCGGACGTGACCGTGGAGCTTCTGGGCGCGGACGAGCTTGCGGCCGGCTCCGCGGAGGCGCGGGCGCTTGCCGGCCAGGCGGCCGTATGGGAGGAGGGCTCCCGCACGTACGTTGAGCCGGCCGGACCGGACCCGGTGTGCTACGTGTTTGGCGGCGGCCACGTGGGCCGCGCGCTCACGGGCGTCCTTGCGAACGTGGGGTTTCGCGTGGTGGTGGCCGACGACCGCCCCGGCGTGGCCGTGCCGGCGGACTTTCCAGCGGCGGAGCGCGTGCTCTGCGGCGACCTGCGCGACATCGCGGGCATGGGCATACGCGTGGGCGGCGCGGACTACGTGGTGGTGACGACGCACGGCCACGCGTGGGACATAGACGTGCTGCAGCAGGTGGCGGCCGCGCGCCCCGCGTACGTGGGCTGCATAGGCAGCCGCGGCAAGGCGGCGTTTGCGCGCAAGACCCTGCGCGAGCGCGGCGTGGACGAGGCGTGGCTGGAGTCCGTGCACCTGCCCATAGGCGAGGACATCCTGGCCGTGACGCCGGCGGAGATCGCGATATCCATCGCGGCGCAGATGATCCGCTGCCGCGCGGAGCTGCGCCCGCCGGAGCAGCGACCGCACGCCGATTCGTCACGCGCGTCAGATAAAAGTTTGTAAGGCAAACGTATAATTTGTTTGAGAACGTCCCCGGCCGCGGCCGGGGCGAACGCCCACAGGCACCACATGGGCACCTTTTTGCGCCACGGGGCGCATTGGCAGGCACCACACCAAGGAGGACACATGCACCACATGGTCGAGAAGGGCGGCGCCCTCACGCGGCGCCAGCTCTTGGGCGGCGCGGCCGCCCTGGCGGCAACGGCGGCGCTCGCCGCGTGCGGGAGCGCGGGCGCGGGCAGCGCCGGACGCGACGGCGCGGACTCGTCCGCAAGCGGACCCAGCAAGGCGGCGGCCAGCGGCAAGACGCGCACACTCACCGTGTTTGCCGCGGCGTCGCTCACAGAGTCGCTGCAGCAGATCGGGCGCCTCTTCGAGCGCAAGCACAAGGGCGTCACGGTAAAGTTCAACTTCGACTCCTCCGGCACCCTCTGCACCCAGATCGCGGAGGGGGCAAAGGCAGACGTGTTCTTCTCCGCCGCAGAAAAGCAGATGGACCAGCTGGACGGCGGACTCGACGGCCAGGAGGGTGCCGGCATGGTAGACCACGCCACCCGCGTGGACCTGCTGCAGAACAAGGTGGTGCTCTGCGTGCCCAAGGGCAACCCCAAGGACGTCAAGAGCTTCGACGGCCTTGCAAAGGCGCTCGCCGCGCACCAGGTGCTTCTGGCCATGGGCAACGCGGATGTGCCGGTGGGCCAGTACACGCAGAGGATCCTGGCCCACTACGGCCTGGACGAGGCTGCCCTCGCGCAGGCGGGCTGCATAAGCTACGGCAGCAACGTGAAGGAGGTCGCGGCGCAGGTGCGCGAGGCGAGCGTGGACTGCGGCGTGGTGTACGCGACGGACGCGAAGGCGGAGTCGCTTGCGCAGGTGGACGCCGCGACGGACGCCATGTGCGGCCGCGTGGCCTACCCCGTGGCCGCGGTCAAGGCGGCGCCGGAGCACGCCCTCGCCGTCGAGTTCGTGGACTTCCTGCAGACCGGGGCCGCCGCGGGGCGCTTCGAGGACGCGGGCTTCACCGCGCTCGCCAAGGCCTAGGTGAGAAGGACATGGACCTCTTTCCCCTGGCAAACTCGCTCAGGGTGGCCGCCATCTCGACCGTGGTGGTGTTCCTCCTGGGCATAGCCCTCGCGAATGTGGTGTCGCGCGCGCCGCGCGTGGTGCGCGGCCTTGCGGACGTGGTGCTGACGCTTCCCCTGGTGCTGCCACCCACCGTGGTGGGCTTCCTGCTGCTGATGCTTCTGGGTCCGCGGCGGCCCCTGGGCGCGTGGGCGCTTTCCGCGCTGGGCGCGCGCCTGACCATGGTGTGGTACGCGGCCGTGTTCGCGACGGTGGTGGTGAGCTTCCCGCTGATGTACCGCACTGCGCGCGGCGCGTTCGAGTCGTTCGACCAGACGCTGGCAGACGCGGCCCGCACGCTGGGCCGCTCCAACGCGTGGGTGTTCTGGCGCGTCAAGATGCCGTGCTGCCGGCAGGGCATCGTGGCGGGCGCGGTGCTCGCGTTCGCGCGGGCGCTGGGCGAGTACGGCGCCACGTCCATGGTGTGCGGCTACATGCCCGGCTCCACGGCGACGGTCTCGACCACGGTGTACCAGCTGTGGCGCACGGGCGACAACGCGGGCGCGCTCGCGTGGGTGCTCGTGAACCTCGCGATCAGCTGCGTCGTGCTCGTGGCGCTCAACGTGGTGCAGGGGCGTGCGGCCGGCGGGCACGGGGCCGCGTCCTTCTCGCCCGCGGGCAGCGCGGCAGAGGCCGTTGCCGCAGAGGCCGTCGTTGCGGAAGGCGGTACGCTATGAGCCTCTGCGTGCGCATACGCAAGCGCCTGGCCGCGTTCACGCTGGACGCGAGCTTCGACGTGGAGCGCGCGGACCGCGTGATGGCGCTTCTGGGGCCGTCCGGCTGCGGCAAGTCCGTCACGCTCAAGTGCATCGCCGGCGTCATGCGCCCGGACGAGGGGCGCATCGTGCTTAACGGCCGCACGCTGTTTGACAGCGACGCCGGCGTAGACCTGCCGCCGCAGCGTCGGCACGTGGGCTACCTGTTTCAGGACAGCGCGCTGTTTCCCACCATGGACGTGCTGCACAACGTGATGGCCGGCGTGCGCGAGGGCGGCCGCGCCGAGCGCCGCGAGCGTGCGCGCCGCGAGCTTTGCGCCATGCGCCTGGACGGCATGGAGCGCCTGCGGCCGGCGCAGCTTTCCGGCGGGCAGCGGCAGCGCGTCGCGATGGCGCGCATCCTGGCGAGCGATCCGGAGCTCATCCTTCTGGACGAGCCGTTCAGCGCGCTCGACGGCTACCTGCGCTGGCAGCTGGAGCTTGAGCTTGTGGACGAGCTCCGCGCGTTTTCGGGCGGAGCCGTGCTGGTGACGCACGACCGTGACGAGGTGCACCGCCTGGCGCAGGACGTGTGCGTGATCGACCGTGGCCAGACCGAGCCGCTCGTGAGCGTGCACGAGCTGTTTGCCCGCCCGCGCACCGTGGCGGCGGCGCTCATAAGCGGCTGCAAGAACGTGAGCCGCGCACGCGTGGTGGGCGATCGCCTGCTGGCCTGCGACGACTGGGGCGTGACGCTTGCGTGCGCGGACGCGCCGGATGCGCGCGTGACGCACGTCGGCATCCGCGCGCACTACCTGACGGCCGCGCCCACGGATGCGGCCCCGCGCCCCGCTCCCGGCGCCAACCGCATCCCGTGCGTGGTGGAGCGCGTGATCGACGGCACGTTCAGCACCATCGTGATGGCGCGGACGCCCGGCGGCGCGCTGCTGCGCTACGAGTGCGAGAAGGACGCGTGGGCAGCGCTTGGGGGCGCCACGCGCGTGACGTTTGGCATCACGCCGGAGCGCGTGATGCCGCTGTGCGAAGGATGTGCGAAAGGAGGGGGAGGCCATGCATGACGCGTTTGGACGAGACGTCACCTACCTGCGGCTGAGCGTTACGGACCTCTGCAACTGCCGCTGCGTGTACTGCATGCCGGCGTGCGGCGTGCCGCGCCTGCGCCACGAGGACGTGCTCACGTTCGAGCAGATGCAAGAGATCGTGGCCGCCGCGGCGAGCCTGGGCGTGCGCAAGGTGCGCCTTACGGGCGGCGAGCCCCTGGTGCGCCGCGGAATCGTGGACCTGGTGCGCATGGTGGCGGACGTCCCCGGCGTGGAGGAGGTGGACATGACCACCAACGCCACGCTGCTGGCGCCCGTGGCGGCA
The DNA here is from genome assembly GCF_052121955.1 of Parafannyhessea sp. LCP19S3_B1. NCBI lineage: Bacteria > Bacillati > Actinomycetota > Coriobacteriia > Coriobacteriales > Atopobiaceae > Parafannyhessea > Parafannyhessea sp. LCP19S3_B1. Next base: position 6,392 of record NZ_JBQKDH010000019.1, read on the forward strand.
GACCTGCGGGCGGCGGGCCTCACGCGGCTGAACGTGAGCCTGGACACGCTGGACGCCGCGCGCTACCGCAAGATCACGCGCACGGGCACGCTGGAGGACGCGCTTGCCGGGCTTGCGGCCGCGCGCGAGGCGGGCTTTTCCGGCACGAAGGTCAACTGCGTGCTGCTGGGCGGCATCAACCAGTACGAGCTGCGCCCGCTTGCGGAGCTCGCGCGCGGAAGCGACCTCTGCGTCCGCTTCATAGAGCTCATGCCCATGGGTGCGTGCGCCGCGTGGCCGCGCGAGCGCTTCCTTCCGGCGGACGCCGTGCTCGCGGCCGTGCCGGAGCTCGTGCCCGCGGACGCGACCGCCCCCGGCGTGGCGCAGCTCTACCGCGCGCCGGGCTGGCGCGGCACGGTGGGGCTGATCCGGCCCATGACGCACAGGTTCTGCGGCCAGTGCAACCGCATACGCGTCACGGCGGACGGCAAGCTCAAGCCGTGCCTGCACTCCGCGCAGGAAGTGGACCTCCGCGGGCTTTCCGGGGAGGAGCTGGTGCGGGCCGTGGCGCGCGGCATCGCGGAAAAGCCCGGCAGGCACCACATGGACATGGAGCACGCGAGCCAGACGCCGCGTGCCATGAGTCAGATAGGAGGCTGAGCATGGCGTTCACGCACTTCAACGAGCAGGGCCGCGCCCGCATGGTGGATGTTTCCCAGAAGCCCCGCACCCAGCGCACCGCAACGGCGGCCGGCAAGGTCCTCATGAGGCCGGACACCCTGGAGCTCGTGCGCACGGGCGGCGTGCGCAAGGGCGACGTGCTCGCCGTGGCGCAGGTCGCCGGCATCATGGCGGCAAAGCGCACGTGGGAGCTGGTGCCCATGTGCCACCCCGTGCAGCTCACGGGCGTGGACGTGTCCTTCTCACTAGAGGAGGACGGCATAGCGATCACGGCCACGTGCCGCTGCTGCGGCGAGACCGGGGTAGAGATGGAGGCGCTCACGGCGGCCAGCGTCGCGGGCCTCACCATCTACGACATGTGCAAGGCGCACCAGCGCGACATGGTGATAGACCGCGTGCGCCTAATGGAGAAGGACGGCGGCAAGTCGGGGCACTTCGTTCGGGAGGAAGGCTGATGCGGGGTAGCGAGGAACTGAAGGGCGGCGTGGGGCCGCGGGGCGGCGCCGGGCGCGTGATCGCCACGAGCGTGAGCGAGCGCAAGGGTACGCGCAAGCACCCGGTGGACGCGCTTGAGCTGCGCGTGGGCGTGGGGATCGTGGGCGACGCCCACGCCGGCGCGTGGCACCGGCAGGTGAGCCTGCTTCCCAACGAGAGCGTGGACCGCATGCGCGAGCGCGGGCTCGACCTTGCGGCCGGCGACTTTGCGGAGAACATCCTGACGGAGGGTCTCGTCCTGCGCGAGCTTCCCGTGGGGAGCGTGCTTGCGGTGGGGGAGTGCCGCCTGGTGGTGACGCAGATCGGCAAGACGTGCCACAACGACTGCGAGATACGCCGCCTCACGGGCATGTGCGTCATGCCCACGGACGGCATATTCTGCGTGGTGGCGCGCGGCGGCAGTGTGCGCGCCGGCGATGCGGTGCGCGTGATGGAAGAGGGTGAGCTTGCGTGAGCGAGTCCGGAATGAAACTGGTTGCGACCCAGGACGCCGTGGGGCACGTGCTGTGCCACGACATGACGCAGATTCTGCCCGGCGGCACGGACGCCAACGGCAACGAGCTGCCGCGCTACAAGGGCGCGCGCTTTCGCAAGGGCCACGTGGTGACGGCCGAGGACGTGCCGGTGCTTTTGAGCATGGGCAAGGCGCACCTGTACGTGTGGCAGAGGCGCCCGGGCTGGCTGCACGAGGACGAGGCCGCGCGCCGCATGGCGGCGCTGTGCCTGGGCGAGGGCTGCGTGGCCTCGGGCGAGCCGCGCGAGGGCAAGATCGGCATAAGCGCCGCCCACGACGGCGTGTTCCTGGTGGATTCCGAGCGCCTTGCGGCCGTGAACTCCGTGGACCAGGTGATGGTGGCCACGCGCCGCGGCAACTTTGGCGTGCGCGCCGGCGACGCCCTCGCCGGAACCCGCGTGATCCCGCTCGTGATAGACGGGCGGGTCGTGGCCCGGGCCGAGGCCGCGGCGGACGTCTCCGCGCACGGGCCGCTCATGCGCGTGGCGCCGTACGTCATGCGCACCGCCGCCGTGATCGCCACGGGCTCGGAGGTCAAGAGCGGGCTGATCCAGGACCGCTTCACCCCCGTGGTGGAGCGCAAGCTCGCGCGCTACGGCGTCGCCGTCACGTGGCGCGCCACGCCGGGCGACGCGATGGAAGACGTGGTGGCCGCCATTGGCGAGGCCCGCGCCGCCGGGGTGGACATGGTGCTGTGCACGGGCGGCATGAGCGTGGACCCGGACGACAACACGCCCGGCGCCATCAGGCGCGCCGGCGCGCGCATCGTCACGTACGGCGCGCCGGTGCTGCCGGGGGCCATGCTGCTGGTGGGTTACTTCGACCCGGATGGCGCCGCGAGAAAGGCCGCAGCCGCGCCGCAGGACGCCGCGGGTAAGAGGGACGCGCGCCCCGTGCCCGTGGTGGGGCTGCCGGGGTGCGTCATGTACAACAAGGCGACCGTGTTCGACCTCGCGCTGCCGCGCCTGGTGGCGGGCGTGCCGCTCGCGAAGCGCGACTTCGTGGCCATGGGCGAGGGCGGGCTCTGCCTGGGCTGCGACCCGTGCACGTTCCCGCACTGCCCGTTTGCGTAGCGTCCCGCCTGCGTGGCGACCGTAGGCCATGGCCCTTCTCGCCCAGCGCATCGACGGGCGAGAAGGGCTTCTTCAGCTGCTTCAAAGCGCGTCCGTACAGCATTGGGTTATGGAGGGGGTCGGTGGGCTTCCCGCCCATACCATCCATTCCCGATATTGCTTCACCTTTCGGTACTTCTGCTTGCTGCTGGTTGGCTTGTCGGGTATGGTCCTCTCGATGAGCCCCTTTTCGAGGGCGGGGTCGAGGTAATTTCGCCTGAAGTATGTGCGGTGCTCTAGTCCAAGCCTCTGCATCATCTCGACAACAGACATCTCTTTCCCATCCATGACGGCCAGGAGCTTGTCGGCTTGATCACTTGGTCACTGGACTTGGTCACTCCTTGGTGGCTCGACCTTCGTCACGAGCGAGGAGGACTCACCGCCCATGCCCGGTAGGCGGAAGTCGGCAAGACCGCTCGTCTCGAGCTCAAGGGTCAGGCGCACCCGGTCCGGCTCCCAGAGCTCCTCGAGCAGAGGGTCAGGCTTACCGGCGCTGTACGTGCCCTCGCGCAGCGTGTCGTACCCGCTGCCGGCCCGCTCGCCAATGTTGAGCAGGCTGAACATCGAGAGCAGCATCTCGTTGCGGGGATCGGAAACTCCGCCCGCCTCAACCTCATCCACCGCGATTCTGAGCGTGCCTGGATTGGATGCGATGATGCGGTCCGGCTTCCGCACGAGCACCACGCCGGTTCGCCCAAAGTAGTCGGCGTGAACTTACGTCTGTGCGGGCCGGCAGAGTAACGCGAGCTGGTAAAAGGTGGTCTAGAGACCATATCTTTTCGGAATTTGCAACTATCTTGGCGACCCCTCGCCTTCTCCGCTGAACGTTTGCGCCCCGCACTGGCGGCGTTCCTCTCTAGTTCAAATAGTCTGCCAGGTGCGCACTGTTTCCAGGATAAGTAGCTATATTCGAGTGACCATCGGAAGATTCGATACCCGACTGCCGGAACGACCGGTATTGTCGCGCTCGCTGCTGTCCGACTTTTTCAGTTCAATTGATGGCGGCACCGAAATTCAACAACAGGTTATGGGGTTTGTTGGAGGACGTTGATTTTTCTGGCAACAGCGTGTCGGTTACAACAGTGGGTTCCGAATGCCAACTTTGACCGTTTCGGTAGGAAAATCTGCCGTTCGCAGATATAAATGACGTAAACACAGAAGAAATCTTTGAAACACAGAAATACTCTTGTATAAAAAGGGTGTGCAAGGAAGGCTCGGGCAAGAGAGGCCGAATGGCAGTTTAGATAAACGCACAAATTCGGCCGCTCTCCAAGATACTGCGTCGATTCGCAGTGATGATTGGGTGTCCGGGGAAAGGTCAACGGTGTTATTGGAGGGGAAGTCATGAAGGCACTTACTAGGTACTGCGACAATGGCGAGTTCGGCGGTTATCACTACATAGACATGCCGGTTCCCGAGTGTGGCCCCGACGACGTGATCATTCGCCTGAAGGCTGCTGCTATTTGCGGAGCCGACATGAAGCACTGGTATGCGGATTTGGAGGGAAAGAACACCTCGAAGACGCTCAACTCCATTCGTGGGCACGAGTTCGCCGGCGTAATCGTTAAGGTTGGCGAGAACGTGACCGATTGGAAGGTCGGCCAGCGCGTGGTGTCCGACAACGCCGGCAAGGCCTGCGGAAAGTGCCCCGCTTGCGAGCGCGGCGACTTCATGCTGTGCGAGCACAAGACCGGCCTTGGCCTGGACAACAACTACCAGGCCTTCGGTGGTACCGGTGGCTTCACCAAGTATGCGAAGATCCCCGGCGGCATCCTCAAGCTGCATCCCCATGCCATTTGGGAGATTCCCGATGGCGTGAAGTACGAAGAGGCCGCCGTGCTTGACCCGATTGCCAACTCCTACAAGGCAATCGCGCAGCAGTCCAGCTTCCTGCCTGGCCAGGACGTCGTCGTGTTTGGCACTGGCCCACTGGGCCTGTTTGCCGTGCAGGTAGCTCGCATCATGGGCGCCGTCAACATCGTGATGGTTGGTCTTCAGGACGACGTTGAAACCAGGTTCCCGATTGCCCGCGAGGTCGGTGCAACTCACTGCGTCAACGGCTCCACCGAGGACGTCGTTAAGCGTTGCACCGAGATTTGCGGCCGTGACAACCTTGGACTGGTAGTGGAGTGCTCCGGCGCCAACATCGCCCTTAAGCAGTCCCTCGAGATGCTGCGCCCGAACGGCGAGGTCGTGCGCGTGGGCATGGGCTTCAAGCCGCTTGAGTTCTCGATCAACAACATCACCGAGTGGAACAAGAGCATCATTGGCCACCAGGCCTACGACTCCACCTCTTGGCGCGAGTGCATCCGTTTGCTCGCCTCCGGTGCGATAAACGTCCAGCCCATGATTACCCACCGTCTCGGTCTCTCCCAGTGGAAGGAGGGCTTCACCGCGATGGCCAACAAGTCCGCGGTTAAGTGCATCTTCCACTACGACGAGCCCGACAAGGACGAGAAGGCCTACGGCGAGGCGGACTACCCCGACGACTACGACTTCGAGTAAGCAGGAGCATCGGTACCGGCTGGCTCCCGCGCGAGGAGCCAGCCTCTTTGGAAGAAGGGAAGATGGCCCCTATGGATCACAAGCTCCTGCTTGCACCGTCGATGGGCTGCTGCGACCTGTTCGATTTCGCCCATCAGGTGTCCTACATCGACGAACGAGCCGACTTTTTGCACATCGATATCAAAGATGGCAACTACGTAAAGACCTACAGCATCGGTCCCGACTTCATGGCTGCGCTCAAGCCGCACGTGAAGACTCCTATGGACGCGCACCTCATGGTTAAGCATCCGCAGTGGATTATCGAGGACTGCGCCAAGGCTGGTGCAACATACATAACCCCTCACACCGACTGCATCGAGAGCGATGCGTTCGTTACCTTCAACAAGATCCTTTCCCTGGGATGCAAGGCGGGCGTCGCGCTTAACCCGGCCACCTCGCTGGAGACGATTCGTTACTACCTGCCGCTCTTATCGAAGGTCACCTTGATGATCGTGGACGCCGGGTATGCCGGCCAAAAGGTAATTCCGCAGGTATACGACAAGATTCGCACCCTCGTGGAGTGGCGCAAGAGCATGCATCTGGACTTTCTCATCGAGGCAGACGGCTCTATGAACAAGGACGTTTATCGTCCGCTGTACGAGGCGGGTGCTGACGTGGTGGTCCTGGGCCCGCCTGCCCTTTGGAACAAGAATCCAAACATCGAAAAGGCTTGGGGCGTAATGCAGTCGGAGGTCGATTCTGAGCTGGCCGACGCAACGCGGTCCTAACGAAATAACGAGTGCGAGAAGAAACACCGAGAGGAAGCGAACATGGACAATACCAAGGGCGCCAACATTGGTGCCAGGCTTGACCGGCTGCCCGATTCGAAGTGGCACGTGAAAATGTGGCTCATCACCGCTTTCGCGTTGCTGGTGTGCTGGTCGAACGGCATTAGCGGCGCCGTCCAAAACATCCTGCTGAACGAGGTCCACTGGCTCGAGAAGGGTAGCACCCTCCTGGCGTTGTGGGGAACCACCTACACCATTGGCCAGCTGTTCGGCGCTTTGGTCGGCGGCCCCATCGGCGACAAGATTGGCCGTAAGAAGTCGATCATCCTGTACGAGTGCATCCACATCGCGGTAATGATTGGCGCCGCACTTGCTCCCAACGTGTACGTGCTGTACTTCTTTAGGCTTGCCCAGGGATTTGGCCTCGGTGCTCTGCTGGTGGTTCTGTTTGCCGGCTTCACCGAGTACGTGCCAAGCCGCAACCGCGGAACCTGGTCCAGCCGCACGTCGTTCATCGGCAACTGGGCTCACCCCATTTGCAACCTCATCGCCCTTCTGCTGATGGGCTCGGGCATGGCCATGAGCATGAACTGGCGCGTTGAGTTCATGATTCCTTCGGTCCTTTCCATCGTTGCCACCATCATGGTTTGGAAGAAGTTCCCCGAGTCCCCGCGTTGGCTTGAGTCGCAGGGTCGCGTGGAAGAGGCCGACGCCATCGTTACGAAGATTGAGAAGGAGATCGAGGCGTCCACCGGCAAGCCCCTGCCTCCCGTTACCGAGCCCCCTGCGGAGGTTAAGCGTCTTCCTTATTCGGCTCTGTTCCACGGCAAGCTGCTGCGTCGTACCATCGTCGGTTCGCTCGTCCTCATTGGCATGAACACGATTCAGTACACGCTCATGACATGGATGCCCACCCTTATGAACGGCCTTGGCTACGACACCTCGCAGTCCCAGTTCATGACCGTGTTTGGCCTGTTTGGCGCACCCTTCGGCATCTTCATCGCTTCTCTCATCATGGACAAGGTGCCGCGCAAGAAGATGGGCATGTTCCTCCTCGTTGGCATGGCGGTGTTCGGAGTCCTTATTGGCTTCCTCACCTCGATGGGCCTTGTGAATATGGTCGGCCTCATCGTCCTCACGTTCATCATGAACACGATCATTTACATGTACGTTTGCTACGCGTCGGCGGTGTATGTGCCCGAGATGTGGCCCACTTCCGCAAAGCTCTCTGGCTCTGGCTTCTGCAACGCAATGGGCCGTGTGAGCAACGTGTTCTTCCCGTTCCTTGTTACCGCACTTGCCGCCCAAAGCTCGAGCTACGTGTTCATGCTTCTGGCCGCCGTGGCAATTATCATCGCGGTTTGCGTTGGTGCCTTCGGCGTGGAGACTCGCGGCGAGTCCGTCGAGGCAATCGGCAACGTGTAACAGTCCCTTCGCACCACACCACCACGCAACTTTGCGTTCCTCCTCCCTGGGTCGCCGGCGTCTTGGAACCGGCGTCGGCGGCTCCCCGTCACTTATGAAACACCTGCTCTGCATCACAACTCACACGTTCACAAAGGAGTAGAGAAATGAAGAACTCCAAAGCCATTCTGGTTACCCCCAAGCACTTTGAGATAAAAGAAGCGCCCGTTCCCGAGCCCGGTCCCAAAGAGGTGCTGATCAAGGTCAGCTATGTTGGAATGTGCGGCTCCGACATCCACGGGTTCGAGTTCGGCCCCTTCATCCCTCCCAAAGACCCCAACCAGGAGATTGGCCTCGGCCACGAGGTTTCCGGCGAGGTCGTTAAGGTGGGCAAGGATGTAACCAAGTTCAAGCCCGGCGACAAGGTGCTGGTAGAGCCCGGCGTGCCCGACAGTTCATGCGAGTATTGCCGCACCGGCAGGTACAACATTTGCCCCGACGTGGACTTCATGGCTACCCAGCCCAACTACCGCGGCGCCCTGTGCCAGTACATGACGCACCCCGAGGACTGGGTGTACCCCGTTCCCGAGGGCATGAGCATGGTGGAGGCCGCACTCGTTGAGCCCGCTGCCGTCGGCATGCACGCGGCCATCCTGGGTGGCGCTTCCCTGGGAAGCCACATCGTAATTCTTGGCTGTGGCACCATCGGCCTCATGACCCTCCAGGCCTGCCGCAGCCTTGGCGCCACCGACATTACCGTCGTGGACGTCATTCCCTCGAAGCTCGAGCTGGCAAAGAAGCTCGGAGCCAAGGAGGCCATCAACGGCAAGGAAGTGGATACCGTAAAGTACCTGCGTTCCGACGAGAAGTTCGGCGACCACGGCGTTGACCTCGTATTCGAGTGCGGTGGTTCCGGCTTCCTCGCACAGCAGGCGGTGCAAATAGTTGCCCGCGGCGGAAAGATCATGATGGTCGGAACGCAGAGCAAGCCCGTGCCCATCGACTTCCTCAAGATCAATCGCGAGGTCACCATTCAAACCTCCTTCCGTTACTGCAACGACTACCCCCGCACCATCGAGGCAATCGCCACGGGCAAGTTCAACGTGAAGGACATGGTCACCAACGTTTACGACTATAAGGACGTGCAGCAGGCGTTCACTGATGCCATCGACCCGCAGAAGAAGGTCGACATGGTAAAGGGCGTCGTGAAGGTCGCCGGAACTCCGGGCTGCGAGTAGTTCGCATAAAACTCTTATCTATTAATCGTTGAGGAGCCCTACTGGCGCCTCGAAGTGAAGGGAGTAGTCATGCTTGCCAACATCAAGTACTGGGAGAACAAGGCCAAGGACGGTCAGTTTGCAATTCCGCACTTCAACGTTTGGAACGCCGAGATGCTAATGGGCGTTATCGACGCTGCGGAGGAGGACAATGCCCCCGTTATCATCTCGTTCGGCACGGGCTTCGTGGGTAACACCTCGTTCGAGGACTTCTGCTGGATGATGGTCTCCATGGCAAAGAACGCCAAGGTGCCCGTTATTACCCACTGGGACCACGGCCGCAGCATGGACATCATCAAGAACGCCTATACCCACGGCATGAACTCCGTCATGCGCGACGCCTCGGCCCTGCCCTTCGAGGACAACGTGAAGGAAATCAAGACCGCCGTCGATTACTTCCATCCTCTGGGAGTGCCCGTGGAGGCCGAGCTTGGTCACGTGGGTAACGAGACGGTGTACGAGGAGGCCCTTGCCGCCTATGCCTACACCGATCCCTCCAAGGCTGCAGAGTTCGTCGAGCGCACCGGCTGCGACTCGCTTGCCGTCGCAATTGGCAACGTCCACGGCCACTACTCCGCCACCCCCAAGCTCAACTTCGAGGTTGTTGAGAAGTGCCGTGACGCCGTAAGCGTTCCCCTGGTTCTGCACGGTGCCTCCGGCATTGGCGACGAGGACATCAAGACCGCCATTTCCCTGGGCATCGCGAAGATCAACATTCACACCGAGCTGTGCGATGCCGCCATGGGCGCAATCCAGAAGAACACCGACAAGTCGTTCCTGGAGCTCGAGCGTGCTGTTCGTCAGGCGGTCAAGGAGCGCGCCCTGTACAAGATCGAGCTGTTCGGTGATGCCGACAAGGCAGACCTTAGGTAGGTTGCCATGTCTACCAACGCAACCCAGGGTTGTCCCGACGCGTCCGCTGCGCAAAGCGCCAATAGGCCTCTGGACGTGGTGTGCGTAGGCGCAGCAATCGTGGACGTTCCCCTTCAGCCCGTGAGCAAGGACATCTTCGACAACGAGTCCTATCCCCTTGAGCAAATAAGCATGTCCATCGGCGGCGATGCCATCAATGAGTCGACCATCATCAGCCGGCTTGGGCACAAGGTCGGTCTCATGAGCATGGTCGGCAAGGACGTCGTGGGCGATTTCATTCTTGATCATTGCCGCAAGGAAGGAATCGACACCCAGGGCATGAAACTGCGCGAGGGAGTCAATACCTCCATCAACGTGGGCCTCGTTACGGCCGATGGCGAGAGGACCTTCGTCACGAACCGCAACGGCAGTCTTTGGAAGATGGGTATTGAGGACGTTGATCTGGGGCTCATTGCCCGTGGAAGGCTTCTTTCGCTGGCGAGCTTCTTCAACAACCCTCGCCTGAACAACGATGCCCTCGTGAGGATCTTCAAGGCGGCAAAGTCGGCCGGCATGGTAATAACGGCCGACATGATCAAGCCCCGCCTTGGCGAGACCTTCGACGACATTGCCGAGGCCCTGTCGTACGTGGACTACTTCTTCCCCAACTGCGATGAGGCTCGCCTTATGACGGGGGAGGACGATATCGAGTGCGTTGCCGACAAAATCCTGTCGTACGGCGTGAAGCATGTCGTGATAAAGATCGGCAAGCAGGGAGTGTTCATCAAGGGGCAGGACGGCCAGAAGGTCATCGTCCCCGCCATGAAGGGCATCATCGCCGTGGACACCATCGGCGCGGGCGACAACTTTGCCTCCGGCTTCATCACGGGACTTCTGGAAGGCAAGTCTTTGGTCGAGTGCGGCGAGTACGGAAACGTCGCCGCCTCGCTGGCCATCACAAGTATCGGCGCGACTACGGGCGTGAAGAGCAGGGATTTGTTTGACCGCCAGCTTGCACGCTACAAGCAGCAGTACGCCTAACTTCTCTAGCCCCCTGGGCCAAGCGTTTTCATATGCACAAGAGTGCAAATGTCCTGGCCCAGGGGGCTTCTCTATAGCATCTATATCAATCAGTAAACTAAGTAAGGATGGATACCATGCGCTACATGGAACTTGGAAGCTCGGGCATTCAGGTCTCGAAGATGGGCTTGGGAACGTGGGCAATTGGCGGCGGCCCCGCCTGGAGCGGAGGCCCCGACGAGGACAAGGCGGTCGACACCATTGTTGCCGCAGTTGACGCCGGCATCAACATGATCGACACCGCTCCTGGTTACAACTTCGGCAACAGCGAGCGCATCGTTGGCAAGGCCCTGAAGAAGCTGGATCGCTCCAAGGTGATCCTGGTCACCAAGTGCGGCGTGGTGTGGAACCGCAAAGGCACGGTTTGGAACAAGGTGGGCGACCGCCAGCTGTACAAGAACCTCACGCCCGAATCGGTCCGCCTTGAGGTCGAGGAGTCGCTCGAGCGCCTTGGTACCGACTACATCGACCTGTACATGACGCACTGGCCCTCCGTCGAGCCGTACTACACGCCCATTAGCGAAACGGTTGCCGAGCTTAACAAGCTCAAGAGCGAGGGCAAGATTCGCGCCATCGGTGCCGCCAACGTAAGCATCCCCCAAATTAAGGAGTACCTGGCTTGCTGCGAGCTGGACCTGGTGCAGGGCAAGTACAGCGTGCTCGACCGTGCCGTGGAGGACGAGCTTATTCCGCTGTGCAAAGAGAACAAGATCACAATGCAGGCGTACTCGCCGCTTGAGCAGGGCCTTCTTACCGGAACCATTACGAAGGACTACCGCCCCGAGCCCGGTAACGCGCGCGCCAACAAGAAGTGGTGGCAGCCCGGCAACATGGAGCGCGTCATCGACATGCTCGATGCCTGGAAGCCGCTTGCGCGGAAGTACAACTGCAGCATTCCCACGCTTTGCCTGGCCTGGATTATGAACCAGGGCGACACCGTTAACCTCCTCACCGGCGCAACCTCGCCCGAGCAGGTGCGCCAGAACGCTCCTGCCGCGGACATCGTTCTTTCCGAAGAGGACAAGCAGGTTATGAGAGAGATGGCCGAGGACCTGGACAAGTAGGCACGGCTCTAGCGGTGGGGGCGTGCGATCGTGCGGATGGTAAGGCTGAGGGGAGGCAACTATGAGCGACAAAATGGCTGAGGATGCGCGGGAGAAATCGATACAATCTTCGAATAAAAAGGCTGGGCACTCCATAGTTCGAAGGATTTTCATCGCGGTAATACTTGGCTTTCTTGCAGGTGCAGGATGCTTGGCGCTGCGCATGCAGCTGGGCAATACGAATCCAGTGTGGGAGAGCCTGAACAGTCTATTGTTCGTCGACATTACCTCGGAGGCGGGGGTCAACGGCATCGGACTCTTCTACATTGTGGGCCAGCTGTTCATGCATGCCCTGCAGGTTGCCATCGTTCCGCTGGTGCTCACTTCTTTGTCGCTCGCTCTCTGTAGCCTTACCGATCCAAAGAAGCTCAGCAGCATTGCAATTAAGACGATCATTACCTTCCTGTGCTTCTATGCGGTAACGGCCGCCCTCGCCGCGACCATTGCGTACTCAGTTAAGGCAGCGGGCGGGTTTACGGTAACGCTTCCGAATGGCCGGGCAACCGAGCTTGCAACCATTGACTCCTATAACCCGCTCTCTACGATTATCGACGTTGTGCCCAGCAACCTGCTGTCCGCGTTTTCCTCGAACAACTCCATTTTGGCCGTGTGCTTCGTGGCCATAGTTCTTGGAATTTGCATGTCACGCATGGGCGATAAGGTGAAGCCATTGAAGGACGTTCTGGAGAACCTCAACGACATAATCAACATGTGCCTCACCTTCGTGATTAACCGCTGCGCGCCCGTTTCGATCTTCTGCATGATTACTCGCGGTCTCGCGTTGTACGGAATCGAGTACATTCGCCCGACTCTCGTGTGGATGGCGACCACCATCGTGGGTTGCATAGGTCTTCTCTTCATCATCTATCCGCTTGGAATTCTCCTCACTACGCGACTCAACCCGATTCCGTTCATTCGCAAGACTGCCAAGATCGCATTGTTTGGCGCGGCTACCCAGTCGTCCGCAGCGACGCTGCCTCTGAACATGAAAACGTGCATGGAAGAGCTCGGCTGTCCCGAAGAAATAACAAGCTTTGTTATGCCTACCGGAATGACCGTTCACATGAACGGAACCACCGCCATGCAAATAATCGCGGTGACCTTCATCGCAACTGCCGCGGGCATCGATATGACTCCGAGCATGCTCGTGGTTGCGGCGTTGATCTCGGTGTCGTGCGCGTTCGGAACGCCTCCCATTCCAGCTGCGGGTACAACCCTGGTATACGTGGTAATGCTTGGCGTTGGATTAAACACTCCCCTGTGCATGACGTGCTACTCGCTCGTTCTTGCCATGAACTACCTTCCCGGAATGGCTGTTATGCCCATGAACGTAGTTGGCGATGCCGCCACGAACGTGATTGTGAGCTTTGGGGAAGGCATGTTGGACAAGAAAAAATACATGAGCGGTGCCAGTAGAAGCTACTCTCGTTGAAAGCCTGAATATAGTCTTATAGCCTATGCCAGGTTGCCAATTACTGAGGGTGGAGTCGGAGTTGTCTCCGGCTCCACCCGACTCAAACAGGATGCCGTATACCGTATGGATTGTTTACTATGGAATAATATGGGAACAAAACCATGGGATATGTATGACAGGCATTGTTACCAGACGCGATTCTCTGCCAAGGGGTTGCGAATCATGGAGTTGTTCTTTGCGGGTGCGGCGAATCACCTTTGTTTTCGCTAGCGTCTCTTTTAATTTTCAGGATAATTCCAAGCCCCTAGCAGTCACGTCTTAAATTGCGTCGGTTCAGCCTTACAGAGTCCTGTAACAATATGGGGTTGGAAAGATGAAGGCATCAGAGCGCCAAGAGCAGATGAAACAGCTAATCCATTCTGCGAATCGCGTGAGTGTTGCGGAACTCAGCGAACAGTGGGGAATTACCGAAGAAACTGTGCGACGAGATTTGGATAAGCTTGAATCCCAGGGCAGCATTACGCGTGTTCACGGTGGAGCCATTTGGAACGGCAGCATCGATATGGGCGGTGTGCATTTTCTGCGTCGACAGCTAAGCAACGCAAAAGAAAAAGGCCGCATAGCGCTTAAGGCTGCGGAAGTTATTCGGTCGCGAGAGACAATCATCGCGGACGCCAGTTCCACTGTTTTGGAAGCATTAAAGGCCGTCGGCGACGACAGTCGTCTCACTGTGGTAACCAATTCGTCTAAGATTTGCGACGGCAGCTTCGAGCCCTCGTACAACCTCATTTGCACTGGGGGTACCTACAATTGGAAGTCCCTCTCGTTTCAGGGGGAGTCGGCCATACAAACAATACGGAAGTATCACGTTGACCTAGCCATACTAAGCTGCAAGGCCTTGGATATCTCCCGTGGCGTCATGGACTCCTATGAGAGCGAGGCAGTTGTGAAGCGCGTGATGGAGGCTCAGGCAAATGAGGTTGCTATTCTGGCCGATCACACCAAGTTCGACAAGGTCGCCCTCCTGAAGTTGATGGACTTGGATGGAATCTCCTACATTATTACCGACCAAAAACCGTCGAATTCTTGGGTATCCCTGTGTGCCGACAAGAAAATCGACCTCATTTACTAGCCTTTAAATAGCGGAATTGTGGATGCTGTATTAGAGCTTCGGTGGCTTGACTGCGTACCTGAAGCGATTTCAACGGCGATCTCGAGTTGTTGCTCGAGTAGTGCTGTCGGAACATTAGCGAGGATATGCGAAACGGGCGAAAGGCGCGGCTGGGGGGCATGCTTTGCCGCGGGACGCCTTGTGGAGCGGGCGAGGATGACAACGTGGTCGCGCTTGTACGGGTTCGATAGCACCTGAGTTGATTTCGGGCATGTAGACGATTTCCCGGCTAAAAGACCTCGAAGATGACGATGCGGAGACGTAGGTAATCGCCTCGAGGAGGTGGCAACGCTTGGATATTAAACTAGTTGGTATCGTTGCCGGCAGAATCTCTCGGTTGGGTCACTTGCCCGCTGAGCTTGACATTAATGGCGTTTCTACCTACATTTCCGCCATAGATTTTGTTACTCCCGAGCGACTTAACATCCATTACTAGCGGGAAGGTCTTGCCGTCTATATCTGATGGGTGGAAGACGGTTGGTTCGATTGCTCCAAATTCAAGGATATGGTGCTCCCGGCCTGATTTCTGTACGAACATCACACCGAATCGTCCAAAGTAGTTAGCGAGAACGAGTGCGTTCGTCAGCACCTCTCGCATGACACATGTCGCGGCATATCGTCGATGGACTGCGTGCCGGTCGAAGTCCTCACGAGAATGGGCATCCCGCGGATAGCATACGGCATGCCTCGAACCAGAAATTGAATAAGTTGTTCGCCGGGCGGCGGGGTAGCATGGTGGGCGAGAAGGACGGCGGCGCGGGGTGCGCGACGGCCGTGTGGGCAAGCATGTCGCTGGCCGCCGCCGTGCGGCCTGCGAGCGAGGGGAGGCTGGGATGGCACTTGAGGTCAGGAGGGCGACTGCGGGGGACCTGGAGCCGCTGTGGGGGCTGTACGCCGCGTCGTGCGCGCGGCAGGTTCCGGGCGACATGGGGCCGGACTGGCACATGGGGGTGTATCCCGCGAGGTCGGACCTGGAGGGGCGCCTTGCCGCGGGCGAGCTGTACGTGGGCGAGCAGGGCGGCGCCCTCGTTGCCGCCATGGTGGTGGCCAAGGGCGAGGACCCGATCTACGCAAGGGTGCCGTGGCGGGTGCCGGCCGCGCCGGACGAGGTGGCGGTGCTGCACCTTCTGGTGGTGGACCCCGCGGCTCGCGGGCACGGCGTGGGCGGCCAGATGGTGGCCGCGGCCGCCCGCTTGGCCCGGCAGGCGGGCATGCGGGCGCTCCACCTGGACACGCTGGAGACCAACGTCGGCGCCATCGCGCTGTACAAGGGGTGCGGGCTTTCCGTGACATGCGTGATGCCCGTGCACTACGAGGACATTGGCGACGCGAGCACCGTGCTGTTCGAGCTGTCGCTGGACGGGGGCGCCGCGGACGACTCCGACGGCGTCGCCGGGGCCGCAGGCGCCGGTGGCGCGGCCAGGGCGGACGCCGCGTGCCGCAAGGGTGCGGGCCACGGCGGCGAGCCCTTCTCGGTGGAGGTCATCACCGTGAGCGACCGCTCGTTTAGGGGCGAGCGGCCGGATGCGAGCGGACCGGCGCTCGTGGAGCTTGCGGAGCGCAACGGGTATCGCGTGGTGGCGACGCGCCTGGTGCCGGACGAGCGCGAGCGGATAGAGGCGGAGCTGCGCGACGCGGCCGCGCGCGGGGTGGCGCTGGTGCTGACCACCGGGGGCACGGGGTTCTCGTCGCGCGACGTGACGCCGGAGGCCACGGCCGCCGTGTGCGAGCGCATGGCGCCGGGCATCCCGGAGGCCATGCGGGCGGCGTCGCTTGCGATCACGCCCAAGGCGTGCCTCTCGCGCGAGGTCGCGGGCATCGTGGGGCGCACGCTGGTGGTGAACCTGCCCGGCAGCCCCAAGGCCGCGGTAGAGAACGTCTCCGCCGTGATCGGGCCCATCGCGCACGGGCTGGGCATCCTGCGCGGCGAGGCGCTGGACGGCTAGAGACCGGTACGGCGCTGGGCAGGGGGGGCGGTCCTTCTCGCCCGGCGCGGGCGGCGCGGGCGGCGAACGCTAGTCCACCGTGGTCGCAGACGTTTGCCGCAGGGCGGAGCTGCCGCCGCACATCTTGCCGTGCGCGGCGTTCAGCGCGTCCAGCACCGGCAACAGGGAGCCAAAGTCGGAGGGCGCGTCGGAAAGCACCGCGACCGCGTAGTCGCCGCAGTCGGAAAACACGATACCGTTGTCGGCCGTGGCCGTGGAGGCCAGGCCCTCGTTTACGGGGTACCAGCCCGGCTTGGACCACACCGTAAAGCGGTCGCGCAAGAGCGCGCCCCACGCGGAGTGGTTGGTGCGCGCAAGGCAGCCGGTCAGGAGGCTGGCGCCCGCCTCGCCGGATTTTCCAAAGCGGTACACCTCGCGCCAGCAGTTCAGCATGCCCGCGGCAGATATGTGCGGGTAGTTGTAGCCGTAGGCCTCCTGCGCCGCCTCGGGCGCGCGGCTCTGCAGCCAGCTGCCATACACGTTGTAGCCGTACGTCTTCAGCAGCGTGCGGAACGCGTCGTTGTCGGAGTCAACCAGGCACTTGGTGATGGCGCCCGCGCTCGCCGCGGCGCCGCCGTGCGTGGACTCCAGGATCGCGGTCACGTACACGGCCTTGATGCTGCTTGCGGGATAGAACTTCTGGTCTGCGTTGTACGAGGCGCCGCGCCCCGTCTTCAGGTCCACCATGGCAAACCCCAGGTGGTAGCCCTTTGCGGTGAACGCGGCCACCGCGTCTTGCAGATGCCTGCACGTGGGCGTGGACGCGAAGCCCTCGGGTGCCGTCACGCTGATGCCGCCCGCGGAAAACGTGGTCACCTTCGCGCCGGCGCCGGTGTCGAGCGGCGTCGCGTCCTCCTGGGGCGCGGCCTCCGCCTTGGCGGGCGCGCTCGCGTCCGGGGCGCCGGAACCAGACGCGTCCGCGTCCGAGCCGCCGGTGTCCGCGCCCGCCTTCGCGCCGGACGCGCTCGCGC
>NZ_JBQKDH010000020.1:0-18863 GCF_052121955.1 Parafannyhessea sp. LCP19S3_B1
GTGGCCCGTCGCGGCGCGGGAATTAACTATACGCGCGCCGGCCTCCCGCGGGGGCCAGAATCTGCTCCTCCACGGCTCCCACACAACTCCGGCGCGAGACGCGAAAATGCCGCGTAAACGTGACGCACACTGGCGACTCCGGGCAACTGGCGAATCATGCCTCAAGCTACCAGCGCAAAGGGGCTATCCCGCCGCCTCGCCCGCCAAGCCGTCACGGACGATCTTCTCGGCTGCTGTAAGAAGGTTGTCCTTCCCTTCCAGCGTGGGAGCTTCGGCATAGGCTCTGACCAGCGGATGCGTGCGAGACGGCCGCAGCAGTGCCCACGAGTCGTCCTCGAACGACACCTTGAGCCCGTCGGCGTGGCTGACGGCGATGGGCGTCAGGCCTGCCATCGCATGCGGATTGAGTCCGGGGAGGATGTTTCGGAAGGACTGGACCTTGGCGATGTCGAGGCCGATGTCCTCACGGCCATACGACATGCGCCCGATTTGGGATGCGGTCCGCTCGACCAACTGCGCCACCGACATCCGCGACGTGGACGCGAGCTCGAGTATATAGAGCGCCTCGAGGATTGCGTCGCGCTCCGCAAGGTGCCAGGGAAACGCAAGTCCGCCGTACTCCTCCGCCGCGAGCAGCACGTCGCCGTCGGACATTTCGTCGTACAGGCGAGAAAAGCCGACGGGCACCGACGTGCAGTCGAGCCCGAGCCGCTGGGCCTGCCGCCCAAGACGCGCGGAGCACGCGATCGTGCCCACAACGCGCCCGGCGCGCCCGCGGCCCTCCACCAGGTGGCCAAGCACCATGGGCGGCAGCACATGCGTGGACACCATGCGACCCGACGCGTCCACGAGCGCAAGGCGCCTGCACGTAGCGCCGAACGAGATGCCAAGATCCGCACCGTTCTGCCGCACGGAGCGCTCGCACGCGTCGACCCAGGGGTCGACGGGCTCTGGGTGTATGCCGCCGAAATCGCTTCCGTCCTGCGCGCGGATCTCTATCACGTCGCACCCGAGCCTGCGCAGGAGCGCGGGAACGACGAAGTGCGCCGTGCCGTACATCGAGTCGACCACTACGCGCGGCGCAAGGTCCGCGATGGCCCCCGCATCGACTTCGCCCAGCAGCGCCTCTACGTAGTCGTCTGCAAGGTCGACCCACGCGAACGGCCCGAGCTCCTCGCTCGGGCACGTTGCTATGAGCTTGTCGACGTCCTGCACGAACGCCTTGTCGGGCGAGCCTCCGTCCGGGCCGCACGCCATGAGGCCGCCGTAGTCGCTCGAATAGTCTCCGCCGGACACGTAGACGCCGCCAGCGCACGAGTCGTCGCGCGCGACGCTCCATTCGAGCACGGGCGCCGGGCACGGCGATGTCGATACGCGCACCTCGAGCCCGCACGAGGCGAGCAGCCCCGCAACGAGGCGGGCGTTCTCCCGCGAGTCGAAGCGCGTGTCATACCCGACGACGATGGCCGCCCCCTCGCAGATGGTGCCCCACACCACGCCGAGGGCGGCTGCGACCGCGACGACGCCCTCCCTGTCGAAGCCGGCGTCCCTGCGGGCCTGCCAGCCATGTGCAAGAAAGTGAATGTTGTGCATCGCCAGGGATTCTATTCAGCCTGGGACAAGCCGGACCTGCCCAAGGCCTCGAGGAAGGCCTCGCGCGTCGAGGGATCCTTGAGCGCAAGGCGCGCGTTCACGCCGGCCCACGCCGCAGGCGTGCCCGTGTCGCACCCCTCGTCCACGTCGACGACGAGCGCGTACATGTCCTCCTCGGCAAGCAGGCGCTCCATCGCGTCCGTGAGCTGGATCTCTCCGCCGGCGCCGACGCCCTGGTTTGCCAAGAGGTCCATTATGCGGGGCGACAGCAGGTAGCGGCCCACGATGAACAGGTGAGACGGCGCGTCCTCGGGCGCGGGCTTCTCGACGAGCCCCGTCACCTTCCAGACGGCACCCTCCTGCTCGTCCGCCGTGTCCGTCCCGTCAAGCGAGCCCACGCACTCGCCGGCGATGATGCCGTAGCGACTCACCTGGTCGGCCGGCACGGGCGCGACCGCGATGACGGACGCGTTGCCGTGCTGCCTCGACACCTCGGCCATGCGCACGCACATTTGTCGGTCCGGCACGAAGTAGTCGCCGAGAAGAACGAAGAACGGCTCGTCGCCAACCGCCTCGGCGGCGCAGTGCACGGCGTGCCCCAGGCCCCGCGGGTTGTCCTGGTACACGAACGAGACCGGCATGCTCGACGCCTCGTGCACGAGGTCCGCCTCGGCCTTCTTGCCTCGCTTGCGCAGCATGTCCTCGAACCCGCCGTCAACGCGGAAGTACGACTCGATCTGCGGCTTCTCGCGCGAGTTGACGATGATGACCTCGTCGACGCCCTCGGGCTCGAGCGCCTCCTCCACCACGTACTGGATGACCGGCTTGCTCAGCACCGGAAGGAGCTCCTTTGGGGTGCCCTTGGTTGCCGGCAGGAAGCGGGTCCCCAGACCCGCGGCCGGAATGACTGCCTTCATGCGTATCCCTTTCGATTGCAGGTCACCGCGACGCCGTCCAGCGCGCGGTCGCGGCGCACCCGTCAGGTCCGGGCAAGCCACGCTCCCATTTCCCCTCCATCAGAATAGCCGATGCGGCGCCGCGGCGCCCCTCCCCTTCGGGAGGCGGCTGCGTTTGCGGCTCGCACGTCGCGGTCCCACGGCCGCACGCCACGCCGAGGCTACCGCGCCCCCAGCGCGTCCAGCTGCGCCACTACGGCCGCCGTGTCCGCAAGCGGCCGGTCGCCACCGCACCAGATGGCGCACGCGCCGTCGCCCGCAAGCGTCCGCACGGCGGAAGCCACCGCCTTGTCGCGCGTGGCGTCCCCCACGTCGCGCGCGATGCCGGCAGAAGGCCCTGTCAGCCCGGCCTCTTCGGCCACCGTCCCGCATGCGTCCGGCACAAGGCGCACGACCAGGGACCGCCCGCTCTTCTCCGCGGCGCACGAAAGCTCTTGCGAGAAGGACGCGACGTCCCCCGTCCGGAGCTCCGCCCCAACCGCGTGGGCACCCTCCGCCGCAAGCGCGCGAAACGCCTCCGCCGGCGCCTGGCCGTCCAGCGTCGCGGGCCCCGCGCCCCGTGCGCCCGTCGCCGGGGCAAACGGCACCGTCGCCACAAGCGGCCCGCCCCACACCTTCTTGACGGCTCGCGTCAGGGCGCAGGCGGACGCGAGGTCGTCCGTCCATTCCATCATGCCGTGCACGCCGGCCTCCTTCAGCGTGGCCGCCTGCAGCATGAGCGAGTCCAGCGCCTCGCCGTCGAGCGCGCACCCGCGCTGGGCCACCAGCCCCATCACGAAGCGCGGCCCGCACGAGCGCGCCTCGCGCACCGCCTGCTCGTTCACCTGGTCAGCCACGTCGCGCAGGCCTCCCTCGAGCTGCGCGGACGCGCACCCGGCCGTGTGCGTCAGCGCGCACTCCGCGCCCGCCGCACGATACAGCCCGTGCAGCTGGCCCATGAGCGCGTCGTCGTCGATGTTCCACTCGGCCTCGGGCACGCCGTCCGAGAAGGGCTGCCTCCTCAGCAGGGGCCCCATGTCGCCCGAAAGCACAAGCGGCCTCGGCGCACGTCCCGTGAGCGCGCGGCCGAGCTCCGCGGACTTCAGGGCCTCGCCGTCCTCCGTATCCGCCGGATCCTGCCACAACGGGCAGCTCGGCCACGCGCGTCCCGCCTGGCCCGCCATCAGTCCTCCACCGCGATTCCCTGCTTCTCCAGGTATGCCAGCCAGCGGTCCTGCGTGTCGTCAGAAAGCGCGTGCTCCATCAGGCAGGCCTCCTCGTCGGCAACCTTCGGATCCACCCCAAGGTCGCGCACCAAGAACAGCCGTAGCATGCGATGGCAGCGCCACACGCGCTTGGCATAAACCAGGCCCGTATCCGTAAGCTGTATCCTGCCGTAGCGGTTCTGCTCCACGTAACCCGCATCGCGCAGCGTCGAAACCGCCTTGTTGACGCTGGCCTTCGACACGCCAAGCTGCTCCGCAACATCCACGGAACGCACGCCGTCCATAGCGTTATGTTCCTGCATTATTCGATAAATGGACTCTATATAGTCCTCGTTCGATTTCGTAAGGTGCGGCGCCCTCCTCGTGGCGCCGCCCACTTGGCCCGCGTACACGCCTTCCGCCACGTCACCCTCCTCGATAAGATCCGCCGCTCTTCTCGCCTGCGGCGCATTCTGGTCCCAACTGTAGAGCATTATGTACCCGTTGGCCGCCATGCGATTCCAAGCCGCCGCCACTTGACGCATCCCGGCACCAAAAGGGCCTGGGCACGCACCAACGCACCCAGGCCCGCAAGGCATATGCAAGTGACCCTACATCAGCGGGTCGTCTATGTCCTCTTCCGGAAGCTCCAGCCGCTCGACCTTCGCGCCCAGCCCTTGCAGCTTCGGCACGAACTTCTCGTAGCCGCGGTCGATGTGGTAGATGTCGCCCACCGTGGTCACGCCGTCGGCCACAAGCCCCGCCATCACCAGCGCGGCGCCGCCACGCAGGTCGGGCGACTTCACCTCCGCGCCCGAGAAGCCCTTTACGCCGTGCACGATGGCGTGGTGCCCCTCGATGCGGATGTCCGCGCCCATGCGCTGCAGCTCGCTCGCGAGCATGAAGCGGTTCTCGAACACGTTCTCCGTGATGATGCAGCTTCCGTCGCACAGGGCAAGGAGCGTCATCGTCTGGGCCTGCATGTCCGTCGGGAAGCCCGGGAACGGCAGCGTCTGGATGTCCGTAGCGTGGATTGCGCCCTTGCGACTGACGGTGCAGCCGTCCTCGAACGTCTTGATGTCCAGCCCCATGAGCTCGTACTTCTTGAGCACAAGCCCCAGGTGCCTGGGGTTGAAGCCCCTCACCGTCACGGGGTCGCCGCAGAGCCCGCCCATCGCGATGAACGTGCCCGCCTCGATGCGGTCACCCACCACGCGATGGCTCTCCACCGCGTGCAGCGACTTCACGCCCTCGACCTCGATGACGGGAGACCCGGCCCCGTGGACCTTCGCCCCCATCTCGTTCAGCAGGTTCGCAAGGTCCACGATCTCGGGCTCGCGCGCCGCGTTGTCGATGATGGTCGTGCCCTCGGCGCACACGGACGCCATGATGAGGTTCTCCGTCGCACCCACGCTGGCGAAGTCGAGCGTGACCGTCGTTCCCGTGATGCCGTTCGGCGTGGACGCGTGGATGTTGCCGTGGTCGATCTCGAAGTGCACGCCCAGGGCCTCGAGTCCCAGTATGTGCATGTCGATCTTGCGCGCGCCGATGTTGCAGCCGCCCGGCATGGCCACGACGGCCTTGCCGAACCTCGTGAGCAGCGGGCCCATCACGGCCGTGGATGCGCGCATCTTCGCCACCAGGTGGTACGGCGTCTCCCACTTGTCCACGCCGGTCGTGTCGATCTCGAGCTCGTGCTCCCCCTTGACCACAATCTTTGCGCCAAGGTACTTCAGCACCTTGCCCATCACGTGGACGTCAGAGATGTTCGGCACGTTCGTGAGCGTCGTCACGCCCGGCGCCATGATGGTCGCGGCCATCAGCTTGAGCGCGGAGTTCTTCGCGCCCTCGACCGTGACCTCGCCAGAAAACTTGTGGCCGCCCTCAACCTGTATGACTTCCAAGGTGACTCCGAACCTAAGGTGTTTACTT
This sequence comes from Parafannyhessea sp. LCP19S3_B1, assembly GCF_052121955.1. Taxonomy (NCBI): domain Bacteria; kingdom Bacillati; phylum Actinomycetota; class Coriobacteriia; order Coriobacteriales; family Atopobiaceae; genus Parafannyhessea; species Parafannyhessea sp. LCP19S3_B1. Next base: position 5,666 of record NZ_JBQKDH010000020.1, read on the forward strand.
GTCGTCCCCTGCATGCTTCAGCAGGAGGTTGCACCAGTTGATCTTGTTGTCGTAGTACGCACGCCTGCTGTCGCCCTCGTCGTACTGATCGCGCGTGTCCATCGCCTTCTGGCGCGTCTGGCGCACGACGTCCGGTTCGATGTCGTCGGCCTTGCGCGCATGCGTCGCCAGGACAATGACGGAGTCGCCGTTGATCTCGGCGTATCCGCCCGAGACGATGACCTTGTCAACCCCGCCGCCGTCTTCCTCGCGGCGGTTCAGGCGCACGACGCCGTCGCCCAGGGCGACGATCTCCGCGGCATGGCCCGGCCACACGCCAAGCTCTCCCGATTGCGCAACAAGAACGCAGCTCGCGACAGGCCCCTCGAAGAGGAGCCTGTCCGGGCGTACGAACTGACAGTTAAGCTCTGCCATAATCTTCCCTACTCGGCACTCGCCGACTCGGCCGCCATCTTCTCGGCACGCTCGCGCACGTCGTCAATGGTTCCCGCGAAGCGGAACGCCTGCTCGGGGAGGTCGTCGCACTTGCCGTCGACGATCTCGGCAAACGAGCGGACCGTGTCCTCGACGGTGACGTACGTGCCGGGGTTGCCCGTGAACTTCTCGGCGACGTGGAACGCCTGCGAGAGGAACTGCTGGATCTTGCGGGCACGCGAGACCGTGAGCTGCTGCTCCTCGGAAAGCTCGTCCATACCAAGAATCGCGATGATGTCCTGGAGGTCGGAGTACTCCTGGAGCGTCTCCTGCACGGCCATGGCCACGCGGTAGTGCTCCTCGCCCACGATGGACGGGTCAAGCGCGGAGCTCGAGCTCGCCAGCGGGTCGACGGCGGGGTAGATGCCCAGCTCGGTAATGGCACGCGAAAGGACCGTCGTGGCGTCCAGGTGCGTGAACGTCGTGGCGGGCGCCGGGTCCGTAAGGTCGTCTGCGGGGACGTAGACGGCCTGGACCGAGGTGATGGAGCCTTCCTTCGTCGAGGTGATGCGCTCCTGCAGCTCGCCCATCTCCGTTGCCAGCGTCGGCTGGTAACCAACGGCAGACGGCATACGGCCGAGAAGTGCGGAGACCTCGGAGCCCGCCTGCGAGAAGCGGAAGATGTTGTCGATGAAGAGAAGGACGTCCTGACCTTGGTCGCGGAAGTACTCGGCGGTCGTCAGGCCAGACAGGGCCACGCGCATACGCGCTCCAGGCGGCTCGTTCATCTGTCCGTAGACTAGGCAGGTCTTGTTGATGACGCCAGACTCGGTCATCTCGAGGAACAGGTCGGTACCCTCACGGGTGCGCTCGCCAACGCCCGTGAACACGGACGTTCCGCCGTGCTCCTGGGCCAGGTTGTTGATGAGCTCCTGAATCAGGACCGTCTTGCCGACGCCTGCGCCTCCGAAGAGGCCGGTCTTGCCGCCACGGACGTACGGCTCGAGCAGGTCGATGGCCTTGATGCCCGTCTCGAAGATCTCGGTCTGGGTAGTCAGCTCGTCGAACGCCGGTGCCGGATGGTGAATCGGGTAGTACTGGACGTCGTCCGGCACCTCGCCGCCATCGACCGGCTCGCCCATGACGTTCCACACGCGGCCGAGGGTCGAGGGACCCACCGGCATGAGCATGGGATGTCCGGTGTCCTTGACGCGGAGGCCACGCTGGAGGCCGTCCGTGGAGGACATGGCGACGGTCCTGACGACGCCGCCGGCCAGCTGCGACTCAACCTCGAGCACGGTGCTGACCTTGCCGACGGGCGTCTCGCCGTCGACGGTGAGCGCCGTGTAGATGGCCGGGACCGCGTCCTCGAACTTCACGTCGACGACAGGGCCGACGATACGGGTGATGTATCCCGTGCCCACCGTCTTGTTCATTTGCTTGTAGGCCGCTTCCTCCAGAGGAGTGCGCTCCTGCTGTGCGGTTTCTGACATTAGCTTTCCTCCAATGCGGCGGCACCGCCGATGATTTCGTTGAGCTCGGTGGTGATGGCGCCCTGACGCTCTCTGTTGTACGTGCGGCTCAGGGAACCCAGCACTTCCTTGGCGTTGTCGGTCGCCGACTGCATCGCCCTACGCCTCGCACCGTGCTCCGCCGCCGCGGAGTCAAGAAGCGCGTGGTAGATGACCGTCCTGAAATAGGCCGGCATCAGATACCCAAGCACCTCCTCCGCGGACGGCTCGAAGCGGTACACGGGGTCGATCTTGTGCTTGACCTCGTAGAGCGCTTCCGGCTTACGGGGCTTGTTCGGCATCATGAGGCTCTCCCTCTCGATGGGGAGAAGCTGCTCGGTCACCTGCGTCTGGTCGACGCGGTTCTTCGCGTGCCAGTAGAGAAGGACGACCCTGTCGATTTCACCCCTCACGTAACCGTCGATGATGTACGACGAGATGCGGTCGGCCTCGTCCATCGTAGGCTCGGAGGACACGCCCACGAAGGACAGGACCGGCTTGACCTTTCGATACGTGAAGTACTCGGTGGGCTTGCGCCCGCAGGTGATGACCGAACTCTTGATGCCACGCTGTGCAAGCGCACGCATCTCGTGGTCGACCGCGCGCTGCTGCAGGACATTGAAGCCACCGGCAAGCCCGCGGTCCGAGGCGATGACGACGAAGAGGGCGTGCTTCTCCTCGTCGTGCTTCCTCAGCAGGGGCTCGGTGGAATTGCTGCCTGCAGACGCGACGTTGGCGAGCATGTTCGTGATGGCGTCCTTGTAGGGGGACGCCTCCTCCGCCCGAGCGAGCGCATGCTGGATGCGTGCCGTGGAGATCATCTCCATCGTGCGCGTAATCTGCATGGTGCTGCTAATCGAGCTCATGCGCCGTTGTATTTCGCGAAGGTTGGCCATCTACTACTCCTGGCCCGTCTCTTTCTCGGTGTCTGCCACCGCGGACTCGTTGTCCTCGGCAGTCTTTGCAACGTCGGCCTCGGCGACCTTGTTCGGGTGAGCCTTGAGGAACTCCTCCTTGAAGTGCTTGATGTGAGTCTTGAGGCGCTCGGACATGTCGTCATCGATCTTGTGGTCGCGAATCTCCTCGCGGAGCTTCGGGTGACGCTCCTGCATGTACTTCGCCAGCTGGTCGCGGAAGAGCGTGACGTTCTCGAGGTCGATGTCGTCGAGGAAGTCCTCCTTGGCGGCAAAGATCGCGATGACCTGGTCGGAAACGTCCAGGGCCGCATAGCGCTTCTGCTTCAGCAGCTCCATCATGTGCGCGCCGTGGTTCAGCTGGTACTGCGTCGTCGCGTCGAGGTCGGATCCGAACTGTGCGAACGCCTGCTTCTCGCGATAGCTCGCGAGGTCGAGGCGCAGCGTGCCGGCGACCTGCTTCATGGCCTTCAGCTGCGCGGCTCCGCCGACTCGCGAAACCGAGATGCCGACGTCGACTGCGGGGCGCTGTCCCTGGAAGAACAGGTTCGACTGCAGGTAGATCTGACCATCGGTAATCGAGATGACGTTCGTCGGGATGTAGGCGGAAACGTCGCCCTCCTGCGTCTCGATGATCGGCAGTGCCGTGAGCGATCCGCCACCGTTCTTGTCGGAAAGCTTGCAGGCACGCTCGAGCAGACGAGAGTGCAGGTAGAAGATGTCGCCAGGATAGGCCTCGCGTCCAGGCGGACGGTGCAGCGTAAGCGACATCTGACGATATGCGACAGCCTGCTTGGACAGGTCGTCGTACACCACGAGCACGTGTCCACCGGGGTGGTTCTCGTCCGCCGGGTTGCCGTTGGCGTCGTTGTACATGAAGTACTCGCCGATTGCGGCGCCCGCCATGGGGGCGATGTACTGCATAGGCGCGGAGTCGGCTGCGGTTGCCGCAACGATGATCGTCTTCTGCAGAACGCCGCGGCGCGCGAGCGTCTCCTTGATGCCCGCGACCGTGGATGCCTTCTGGCCGATGGCGACGTAGATGCAGATGACGTCCGTGTCCTTCTGGTTCACGATCGTGTCGATGGCGATGGCCGTCTTGCCGGTCTTGCGGTCGCCGATGATCAGCTCACGCTGACCGCGGCCGATGGGGACCATGGCGTCGATGGCCATGAGGCCGGTCTGAACCGGCTCGCACACCGGCTGGCGTGCCATGATGCCAGGGGCTTTGAACTCGATGGGTCGACGGTGGGTCGTGTCGATCGCACCGAGGCCGTCGATGGGCTGGCCGAGCGGGTTCACGACGCGACCGAGCATGGCGTGCCCGACGGGAATGTCCATGACGCGCCCGGTGGTGCGACACTCGTCGCCCTCCTTGATGGAGTCGACGTCACCGAAGAGGACGGCGCCGACCTCATCCTGGTCAAGGTTCTGTGCGAGGCCGTACACGCTCCTGCCGTTGGCAGAGCTCGTGAACTCGAGCAGCTCGCCGGCCATTGCGGTCCTGAGGCCGGAGATGTGGGCGATACCGTCGCCCACCTCCGTGACGACGGAGGCCTCCTGCTGGTCTATGGTTTCGGAAATCTTGGACAGCCTGCTTCGCAGCGCCCCCATGATCTCCGTAGAGCTTATCTTATCTGTCATGCTCATCACTTCCGACGAAGGTCGAGGCGAGCGTCTTCCTGATGTTCGTCAGCTGCGCCTTGACGGACGCGTCATAGCGGTGACCGCGCGCCTCCAGCACAATGCCGCCGAGGATGTTAGGGTCGACGCGCTCGACGAGATATACGGGAGCCTTGAGGTCCTTCTCGGCCTTTGCGCGAACCTTCTCGCGGAGGTCGTCGTCCATGGGCACGGACGTGGTGACGGTGACGGACACCGTCTTGTCCTCCGAGTCCAGGATGTGCTTGTACTGACGGGCGACCTTGGGAATGAGGTCAAGGTCATCCGCGTCGCGCATCGCGCTCAGGGTCTCAAGAACCTCGGGTGAGAACTTGCGTGCATGCTCCCACTGCACGAGGTCGGCGTTCGCGCGCCCGGAGGCACGACCGGCCTCGATGAGGGCCCTGGAGTACGCCTCTACCTTCTCGTCTTCGCTGCGCCTAGTGCTCATCTGGGACACTCACTTCCGCAAGGTACTTCTCAGCAAGCTTGCGCTGCTGCTCCTCGCTTAGCTCGTTGCCGATGACCTTGCTCGCGATCTCGACGGAAAGGTCGACGACGGAGCTCGAGAGCTCGATCATGGCCTTCTTGCGCTCGGACTCGACGGCGCCGTGCGACTTCGTGATGATGTCCGAAGCCTCGCGTTGCGCCTTCGCCAGAATCTGGGAGCGCTCCTCCTCGGCCTCGCGCTTGGCCTGAGCGACGATCTTGTCGGCCTCCTTGTGGGCGTCGCGGATCGCCTGCTCGTAGCTCTTGGCCTCCTCGGCCGCCTTCGCCTTGGACTCGGCCGCCGAATCCAGGTCGTCCTGAATCTTCTTCTGGCGCTTCTCCATCATTCCGAGGATGGAAGGCCAAGCGAGCTTGGCCAGCACAAACCAGATGACGAGAAACGCGATGAGCGCCGGGATGAACTCCGCGGGCTTGGGGAGAAGAAGGTCGGGACCACTCGGCATTTCGGCAAGCGCGAGCGTAGGCGCGAACACAGAGGCGGCAACGGTGGCGGCCGATGCCCCCACGATGCGCGAAAGCCCCTTGATGTTGATGTTCATACGTGCCTCCAACTCAGCTCTGCTCGTCCTTCTCGGTAGTTACGAAATGAGGGTGACGACGAAGCCGATGAGGGCGAGTGCCTCGACGAAAGCGGACGCAAGAATAAAGACCGTGAACAGACGGCCCTGGACCTCGGGCTGGCGCGCCATGGCCGTAGTTGCTCCGAATGCCGCGAGACCGATGCCAAAGCCAGCACCAATAACGCCGAGACCATAACCGATGACTCCCACGATTCCTCCTTTGTCATTCGCCCAACTTCCGGGCGATTTCTTGACCTACGTATACCAGCGGGCGTGGGGCCCGCGAGTAACCAGTTGACGCTACTCGTTCTCGACGAGCTGGATGTAGACGGCCGACAGCAGGGCGAAGACGTACGCCTGGATGATGGCGACCAGAATCTCGACCAGGTAGATGATGATCAGGAGCAGGATCCAGAACACGGAGACGGTCGCCTGGCCGAGCGCGACCGCAGAGAAGCCCTGAAGCAGCGGCTCGACGAACAGGGACGCCAGGATGGCGAACGTGCCCATGACGACGTGTCCGGCGAACATGTTGCAGAACAGACGAATGGCGAGCGTGATCGGGCGGAGCAGGTTGGAGAAGAGCTCGATGACCCAGACCATCGCGGCCATGGGGCCAGGCAGGCCCGCGGGCGCCATGCTCTTGAGGTAGCCGAGCACGCCCATGCGCTTGATGCCCACCGCGACGTAGTACACGAAGGAGCAGAGCGCGAGCGCCGCCGTGACGCCCATCGTGCCGGTGCCAGGGTGGCAGCCGGGGATGATGCCGACGATGTTGTTGAACAGGATGAAGAAGAACACCGCGGCGATGAAGGGGAAGTGCTTCTTCCACTTGTCGCCCAGAAGGCTCACGCAGAGGTCGTCACGGGCGAACTCCACAAGGTACTCCATGCCGTTCACGAAGAATCCCTGCGGCACCAGGCTCGCGGACTGCTTCTTCTTGAACGAGAAGATGACGATCAGCAGGATGGCAATCGCGATGAGCATGAAGAAGATGTACTGCGTGAGCCCGACGGTCGTGTTGCCAACGATGGCCTCGGACATGAAGCTACTGACGAGCTCTTCCATCTCTTTGGACAAACTTGCTAGCGGGTTCACTATTCGTCCTTCCCTCCAGGCGAGGCAGGTCCCTGCGCGGCCTTCCAGCCCTTAACTGACTCTATTCCCCAGAAACCGAGGAACACCACCACCGCGGAGCACCCAAACGAGAACGTGTAGTCCCTCATCAGTAGATGCGCCACGTAAATCGCTGCTGACAGAAACAGAAACGAGGCCATGGTACTGGCAAGCCCCGCCTCCACGCTAACGCTATCCTTTGTACCCCGTTTGAGGGCCCGCTCAAACAGGACGCCGGATGGAATAGCACCAACCATTCCGCAGACGGCGCCCAATGCGATTGCGAGCGTCTGGTTCATGTGCACCTCGATACGCCAGATAGGGTCAGCGACCAGTAGTTTAGGTTCGTTTTGGGGCAAAGTCCACAATCCCCGTTTTCAGACGCATGATGCGCCCGACGCGCAAAATGGGACCAAGCGAGCGTTTTTGCAGCTCCGATGGCATTTTTATCGCGGCTCCCATTTTTGAACCAAGGTCAAAAAATGCTACGAAACCTACACTTTACTCTGCCCCCACGTTAGGTGTATGCGTGGCGCATGCGCCTGCCGCACGCGGGGGGGCAAAGCGCGTCTGGCGAGAAGAGCGCCGGGCGAGAAGGGCGCGCGCACCTTTGGCGCATGGCCCTTCTCGCCCGCGTTGCGTGCCGTGCCAGGGCGGCCGGACGCCCGGTTCTGCCGGACGCCCGGAGCCGCCTGGCTACTTCGTGCCGTAGATGCGGTCGCCGGCGTCGCCGAGGCCCGGCAGGATGTAGGCGTTCTCGTTCAGCTGGCGGTCGAGCGCGCAGGTGTACAGGCGGACGTCGGGGTCGAAGTCCAGGACGGCCTTCACGCCCTCCGGCGCGGAGACGAGCGTGAGGCAGCGGATGTCCTTAACGCCGGCGTCGCGAAGGAACTTGATGGCCGCGGTGAGCGACCCGCCGGTCGCGAGCATCGGGTCGACGACGAGGCAGGTGCGGTCCTCGATCGCGGGCGGGAACTTGCAGTAGTACTGGTGCGGCTCGTGCGTCTGCGGGTCGCGGTACATGCCCACGTGGCCTACGCGCGCGGACGGCACGAGGGTCAGGATGCCGTCGACCATGCCGAGGCCGGCGCGCAGGATGGGGATGATTGCGATCTTCTTGCCGGCGATCCGCTTGCACGTGGTCTTCTCGAGCGGGGTCTCGACCTCGACGTCCTCGAGCGGGAGGTCGCGCATGGCCTCGTAGCCCTCGAAGACGGCCAGCTCGGTCACGAGCTCGCGGAAGTCCTTCGTGGAGGTGTTCTTGTCCCTCAGGATGTGCAGCTTGTGCTGCACGAGGGGGTGGTCGATTATCTGGAAGCGCTTCTCGTCAAACTCCATGCGTGAGTCCTCCCGACTGGGGCGCCGCGGCGCCCTGGCCCGTGCCCGCAGGCCGGCCCGATTGCCATATGTCAAGAGCATAGTAGCGCATCTGCCGCGCGCGCTGGCGCTACGCGAGCTCCGGATAGAGCGGGTGACGCGCGAGCATCTGGGAGACCTCGGCCTTAACGTCGTCGATCTTGAAGCCCTCGTCGTTCTGGAGCGCGAACACGGTCTTGCCGATGAGCTGGCCGACCCTCTCGCACTCCTCCTCAGAAAAGCCGCGCGTCGTGATGGCGGCGGACCCCACGCGGATGCCGCTCGTGACGAACGGCGAGCGCTTCTCGCCGGGGATGGTGTTCTTGTTGACGGTGATGCCGACGCGCTCGAGCGCCTGCTCCGCGTCGCGGCCGGTGATGTCCTTCGCGGGCGTGAGGTCCACGAGCAGCAGGTGGTTGTCCGTGCCGCCCGTCACGAGGCGCAAGCCCTTGGACTGCATGCCGCGGCCGAGCGCCTTCGCGTTCTTGCAGACGTTGTCGATGTAGGTGGCGAACTCCGGCTTGAGCGCCTCGCCAAACGCGACGGCCTTGCCGGCGATGACGTGCTCGAGGGGGCCGCCCTGCGAGCCGGGGAACACGGCGGAGTTCAGGCGCTTGGTGTAGTCCGGGTTGTTCCACAGGATGATGCCGCCGCGCGTGCCGCGCAGGGTCTTGTGCGTGGTGGACGTGACGACGTCCGCGTACGGCACGGGGCTGGGGTGCGCGCCCGTCGCGACGAGGCCGGCGATGTGCGCCATGTCGACCATGAGCGCCGCGCCGTTGTCGTGTGCGATCTGGGCGAAGCGCTCGAAGTCGATCACGCGGGGGTAGGCGCTGGCACCCGCTATGATCAGCGTGGGGTGGCACTTCTCGGCCTTCGCGGCGACGTCGTCGTAGTCGATGCGCTCCGTCTTGGGGTCGAGCCCGTACGAGACGACCTCGTGCAGCTTGCCGGAGTAGTTTGCCTTGGAGCCGTGCGTGAGGTGGCCGCCGTTGGAGAGGTCCATGCCCATGATGGTGTCGCCGGGCTTGGCGAACACGGACTCGGCCGCGTAGTTGGCCTGCGCGCCGGAGTGTGGCTGCACGTTGGCGAACTCGCTGCCGAACAGGCGCTTGACGCGCTCGATGGCCAGGTTCTCGACCTTGTCGACCGCCCAGCAGCCGCCGTAGTAGCGCTTGCCGGGAAGGCCCTCGGCGTACTTGTTGGTGAGCGGCGAGCCGACGGCCTCCATCACGGCGGTCGAGACGAAGTTCTCGGACGCGATGAGCTCGATTGAGTCGCGCTGGCGCTGGAGCTCGTCGTCCACGCAGGCCGCGACCTCGGGGTCCTCTTGCCTCAGGTGCTCAAGGTACATGCTTGGTTACCTCCACGTCTGGTTGCCGTACGGTTGCCGGTGCGGGCGCCGCGCCTTCGGGCGCCCAAGAACTGTATACGCCCTTAAGAGTTGGGCGACCGGCCGCAGTCGATCGCCCTCCACGCAGATTTAACCTTGCCGGCGCCTAGCACTCCACCCCGCCAAAGTCGGGGTCGTCCTCGCGCATGATCTTCTGGACGCGCCCGGCGTGCCGGCCGCCGCCAAACTCGGTCGTGAGGAACTCGTCCACGATGGCCTTGTTGACGTCGAACGGCGTGAAGCGGCCGGACATGCACACGACGTTGCCGTCGTTGTGCTCGCGGAAGAGGTGCGCGAACAGCGGCGACTGGATGACGGCTGCGCGCACGCCGGCCACCTTGTCCGCCGTGAGCGCCATGCCGATACCGGTGCCGCAGATGAGCACGCCGCGGTCGGCCTTGCCGGCGGCGACGCAGCGGGCCACCTTGTCCGCGAAGTCGGGGTAGTCCACGCGGTCCGCGCTCTGCGGGCCAAAGTCGATCACCTCGTGGCCAAGGCCCTTGAGGTACTCGACCATCGCGGGCTTCTGGCAGAAACCGGCGTGGTCGGATGCGATTGCGATCTTCATGCATGCTCCTTCTGGTATGGGCGTCCTCTGTCATCACCACGATAGCGCATGGCGGCGCGGGCGTGGCGCGGGCCCGACAGATCGCCATGTTCCCCACGGGCGGCGCGCGACCGACGCCCGCGACCGACGCGCGCGGCCAGCTCGCCTAGCCGCGGGCGCACTCCATGACGTCCGCGGCGGGAATGGCCCCCTCGCGATACACCACGGGCTCCTCCCCCGTGCAGCCCACGATGGTGGACGCGACGGCGATGGGCGCGGGGCCCGCGTCGAACGTGAGGTCCGCCTCGCGCACGATGCGCTCCTCCAGGCCGGAGCCGCTCGTGGCCGCGGCCTCGCCGTGCGTGTTCGCGCTCGTGATGGCAAGCGGGCAGCCCACGTGCCGCGCGAGCGCGCGCACGAGGTTTGAATCCGGCAGGCGCAGCGCGATCGTGCCGTCCGCCGTGCGCACGTACTCCGCGGGGACGGCGGCGCTCGCCCTCACCACCAGCGTGAGGGCGCCCGGCCACCAGCGCTGGGCCAGGCGGTACGCCCACGCCGGCACGTCGCGCCCAAAGCGGTCGAGGTCCTCCGCGTCCGCCACGAGCCACGGCAGCGTCTGGGCAAGGTCGCGGTGCTTGATGGCAAACGTGCGCGCGTGGCCGGGGTTGTGGGGCGTCGCCGCGCAGCCGATGCCGTACACGGAGTCCGTGGGGACCACGACCACGCCCCCGGCGAGAAGGACGTTGCCCCCGCGCCTGACGGCCGCGGCGTCCGGCGCGGCCTGGTCCACCTCGACCACCTTCTCGCGCAGCTCGAGCGCGCGCTCCACCTGGGCGTCCACCGTGGCCGCGAGGTCTCCCTCGCGCACGGCCACCAGCACGCGCGGCCGGCGCGTGAGGTCCTGACGCACCTCGACCGATGCCCAGCCGCCCTGCCGCCGGCAGAGCTCCGCCGCGTCGCCCACGTTCGTCTCGAACAGCTCCACGCACATCATGCCGCCGGGGCGCAGCGCCGTGGGCGCAAGCCCAAGCAGCCGCCGGAACACGTCCAGCCCGTCCGGGCCGCCGTCCAGCGCCAGGTGCGGCTCGTGCGCCTCCACCTCCGCGGGCAGCGTGGGCACCACGTCGGAGGGGATGTACGGCGGGTTCGAGACCAGCACGTCAAGAGCGCCCATGTACGAGGGGTCCACCCCGTCGGCCAAATCGCAGCGGACGACGTCGATCGCACCGTCCAGCCCCAGCGCGTCGCGGTTGCGCTCCGCGAGCGACACCGCCTTCGGCGATATGTCCGTCGCCACCACGTGCGTGCCGCGCCGCTCGCTCGCGATGGAGCACGCGATGCAGCCCGTGCCGGTTCCCACCTCGAGCACGCGCGCTTCTCGCCCGCAGGCGCGCGCCGCGTCCACGCCCTCGAGCGCGGCGTCCACCAGGACCTCCGTCTCGGGCCGCGGTATGAGCACGCCCTCCTCGCACTGCAGCACGATGTGGCGAAACGGCATCTCGCCGGTTATGTACTGCAGCGGGGCGCCCGAGGCGCGGCGCACGACGGCGTCGTGCATGCGGCGCAGCTCGTCCGGCGTGAGCGGCCGGTCGAAGCTCGTGTATATCTGCACGCGCGAGAGCCCCGTGACCGAGCCCAGCATCCACTCTGCGGACAGGCGCGGGCGCTCGTCGCCCTTGCGGCCCAGGTAGCCAATGGTCCAGTCCAGCATGCGTTGTATGGTCCAGGTCTCCTGCTCCGCCATCGGCACCCTCGCAATCGCGCCGCCGGGAAGGCCCCGCGGCAATCCGTCTTGTACCGCGCCATTCTACGGCAAAGCGCGGGCCCGCCCGATGCGGACCCGCGCTCGCATGCGCATTGTGTGAACGGCGTAAAGGCAGGTGCAAGGCGCGCAGATGCGCCCGTGCGCCCTAGGTGCGGCCCAAAGGCAGCCGCAAGGGTGGCGAGAAGGTCGTCACACCGACTGCGCGAGCTTCTCGGCACGCTCGGCCGCCGCGAGCGCCTCGATCACCTCGGACAGCTTGTCGCCCTGCAGCACGCCGGTGTACGTGCTGTTGAAGCCGATGCGGTGGTCCGTCACGCGGTCCTGCGGCTGGTTGTACGTGCGGATCTTCTCGGAGCGGTTGCCGTGGCCGATCTGGCTCATGCGCTCCGCGCCCTGCTCGGCCTGCTGCTTCTCGAGCTCCATCTGGTACAGGCGCGCGCGGAGCATCTCCATGCACACGGCGCGGTTCTGGATCTGGGAGCGCTGGTCCTGCGACTGCACCACGGTGTTCGTGGGCAGGTGGGTGATGCGCACGGCGGAGTACGTGGTGTTCACGCCCTGGCCGCCGGGGCCGGACGCGCAGTAGGTGTCGATGCGCAGGTCCTCGTCCTTGATCTCGATGTCGATGTCCTCGGCCTCGGGCAGCACCGCCACGGTCGCGGTCGAGGTCTGGATGCGGCCCTGGCTCTCGGTCTTCGGGATGCGCTGCACGCGGTGCACGCCGCTCTCGAACTTCATGACGGAGTAGACCTTCTCGCCCGTGACCTTGAACTCGATGGTCTTGAAGCCGCCGGCCTCGCCGGGGCTCGAGCTCAGCACCTCGATCTTCCAGCCGCGGCTCTGGGCGAAGCGCTCGTACATGCTGTACAGGTCGCCCGCGAAGATCGCGGCCTCGTCGCCGCCCACGCCGGCGCGGATCTCGACGATGGTGTTCTTGTCGTCGTTGGGGTCCGCCGGGATCAGCAGGTACTTGATCTCCTCCTCCAGGCCGGGGATCTTCTCCTCGTTGGCGGCGATGTCCTCCTGCAGCATCTCCTTCTCGTCGGCGTCGGCCTCGCGCAGCATCTCCTTCGCGGCCTCGATGTCGTCGAGCGCCTGCAGGTACTCCTTCGCCTTCGCCACGAGCTCGGCCTGGCTCGCGTGCTCCTTCGCGACGCGCGCGTACTCCTTGGGGTCGCTCACGACGGAGGGGTCCATCATCTTCTTCTCGAGCTCCGCGTACGCCGCGATGAGCCTCTCTAGCTTGTCTCTCATTTCCCTCTCCTTCAGGATGCCACGGCGCTTGCGCGGTGACGCGGCGGAAGTGTTCAGCCAATTGAGGATACCACCTCAGCGCGTTTCGTATTCACGCAGGCCGGCGCCGCACAGCCCGTCCACGATGCGCGCGGCCGCCCTGCCCCGCCACGCGCGGCCGGGTCGCGCGGGCAGATGTGGCCGCCCCGTGCGCGAC
>NZ_JBQKDH010000021.1:0-11413 GCF_052121955.1 Parafannyhessea sp. LCP19S3_B1
GCTCCGGGCGCGGGCGTGGTGGATTCCCGTCGGCACGAGCGAGCGCCTGTCCACGTGCGCCGTTCTTCTCCCCTGCGCCCAGGCGCTCGAGGCACAGGCCGCGCTCGCGGAGGCCCGCGCCCGCGCCAGCAGCAAGGGGCCGGAGGGCGACCGTCGCTAGCGCGGCCGCCAGGCCGCAAGGGAGGAAGACATGCTGCACATAGCCTGCGACGTTCACACGCACACGATCTTCTCGCGCCACGCGTACTCCACGATAGAGGAGAACGTGCGTGCCGCGGCGGAGATGCGCGTGGAGCTCCTGGGCTCGACGGACCACTTCAGCGCGATGGTCCACCCTGCGATCGACGGGGAGTACGACCTGCGCGACTTCCAGCACTTCCTGAACGTGCACAGCTGGCCGTGCATCTGGAACGGCGTGCGGCTGCTGCACGGGGTCGAGGCGGACATCGTCGATCTGGACGGCCACCTGTTTGGGCACGACATCGTGTGCGGGCGCGACATCACGGGCCGCGCGCTGCGCCGCCCCATCAACCTGAGGGAGCGCGTGTTCGACGAGTGCGACTACGTGATCGCGAGCGTGCACGACAAGTCGTGGGCGGAGGGCGCGAGCCTCGCCCAGACCACGGAGTGCTACGTGCGCGCGCTCGAGGACCCCAAGGTGCTGATCCTGGGGCACACGGGGCGCTCCGGCATGCCGTACGACCTGGGCGAGGTCCTGACCGTCGCGAAGGAGCGCGGCAAGCTGATAGAGATAAACGAGGCCACGTTTGGCGACCACCCCTCCGCGCGGCAGAGCTGCCGGCGGATCGCGGAGCGCTGCGCGGAGATGGGCGTCATGATCTCCACCGGCACGGACGCGCACATATCGTACGGGATCGGCCGCTTCGACCACGTGCGCTCCATGCTGGAAGAGATCCGCTTCCCGCAGAAGCTCGTGGCCACGCGCGACGCCCAGACGTTTCTGGGCGTGCTCGAGCGCGCCATCGGCCGGCCGGACGGGCTGTAGCGACCCGCTCCCGGCCGGACGCCGGCCGCGCCGGGCCTACGCCCTGATCGTCAGCTCGACGGGGCAGTGGTCGGACCCGTACACGTCGTCCAGGATGCGCGCGCCCGTCACCCGCGAGAACGCGCGGTCGCTCACCAGGAAGTAGTCTATGCGCCAGCCGGCGTTGCGCTCGCGTGCGCGCATGCGGTAGCTCCACCAGCTGTACGCCCCCTCGAGCGTGGGGTTCAGCGTGCGGAACGTGTCCGTGAAGCCCGCGTCCAGAAGCTTCCCGAAGCTTGCGCGCTCCTCGTCCGAGAAGCCCGCGTTCTCGTGGTTGGTGGCCGGGTTCTTGAGGTCGATCTCCTCGTGCGCCACGTTGAAGTCCCCGCACGTCACGACGGGCTTCTGCCTGTCGAGCCCCTGCAGGAACTCGCGGAAGCGCTCGTCCCACACCATGCGCTCGTCCAGGCGCGCGAGGCCCTGCTTCGAGTTTGGCGTGTACACGTCCACAAACCAGAAGTCCCCAAACTCCAGCGCGCACACGCGGCCCTCGTCGTCGGCCACCGGGCTGCCGATCTGCCGGATCACCTGCAGCGGCTCCGTGCGGCTGAACACGGCGGTGCCGGAGTACCCCTTGCGCTCCGCCGAGCTCCACACCTGCGTGTAGCCGGGCAGGTCGAGCTCGAGCTGCCCCTCCTGCATCTTCGTCTCCTGCAGGGCAAACACGTCCGCGTCCAGCGCGTCGAACACCTGCATGAAGCCGGGCTCCTTCTTCATGACGGCGCGCAGCCCGTTCACGTTCCACGAGACGAGCCTCAGCTCGCGCTCGCCGGCCGCCTCTGGCGTGCCGTCCGTCTTGTTGGTGTCAGCCATGTCTCTCCTTCGTGGGGCCGTCGGCCCGTCGGGGTTTCTCGTCTTGCGCCCGTCGCGCTCGTCCGGCGCCGCCTTACGCGCCGTCGCGCGGCCGCGCTAGCGCTCGTCCTGCGGCGCCTTCCAGTTGGGGTCGCCAAACAGGAACTCCTTGTACGCGGGCATGTCGCGTCGCGCCTGCGCCGCGCCCAGCGCGTAGGCGGTCTTAAGCGCCACCGGGTCGAGCGTCGTGCTCTTCACGGGCATCATGTCCGGGCGGATCACCAGGCAGCGGCCCTCGCGCTCCATCTGCGCAATGCGGTCGAGCTCCGCGTTGTAGCGCTCGGAGCGGGTGAGAAGGGCCTCCCTCACGTGCGGGTGCTCGCCCCCAAACCGCAGGGTCGCGTCCTTCTCGCCCCTCGAGGGCGGCTCCTTGCGGTATCCCGCCGGGCGCGTCGCCACCAGCAGGAAGCGCGTGTAGCCGGCTCGCTCCGCCATGAACAGCGGGATGCCCGCGCCCTCGCCCAGGCCTCCGTCCAGGTACGTGACGCCGTCTATGGGCTGTGGCCTCATCAGCACGGGAAGCGTCGAGCTCGCGCGCACGCACGCCATGAGGTCCCGCAGCGTGGGCATGTCCTCGCGCGTGAACACGCGCGTCCTGCCCGTGTCGCGCTCGAAGGCCGAGACCGCCACGCGCGCCGGGTTCGCCTGGAACGTGTCCCAGTCAAACGGCAGGCTGCCGTCCTCCACGCAGCCCTCGTACAGGTAGTCCGCGTTGAAGTAGCGCGTGCCGTGCAGGATGGAGCCAACGCCCACCGCCGGCGTGCCCGACCCCTCAAACCCCATGAACGCGTCTTTCACGCGGCGCGCGTCGCGGCTGAGGTAATCGACCGCGTGGCTGGAGCCCGCAGAGATCCCGCATACAAAGTCGAAGTATATGCCTTCGGCCAGCAGGGCGTTTGCAAAGGCCGCCGTGTATGCCGCGCGATAGCCGCCGCCTTCGAACACCAAAGCCGTCTTGTGCACGTTGTTTGTGAGTGGTGCCATGTCGCCGCCTTACGTCGAGTGCCAATGACTCAACCTTACCCGTTTGCCGCCCGCGCCCGCACCAGAAGCGCCCGTGGCGCACCAAAGTGCTACGGTAGGCACAGTCACGAGGAGGCAGACATGGGCAAGACGATCACGGACCCAAGGCTCGCCGCGCAAGAGCTGAAGAGGCTCACGGACGCGTCCGCGCACACGGTGTTCTTCGGCGGGGCGGGTGTCTCGACCGCAAGCGGGATCCCAGACTTCCGAAGCGAGAACGGCCTGTACAACCAGCACTTCTCGTCCAAGTACTCCCCGGAGGAGCTCCTGAGCCACCACCTGTGGAGGCAGGACCCCGAGGCGTTCTACGACTTCTATCGCAAGATGATGTGCGCGCCGGAGGCCAGGCCTAACCAGGCGCACGTGAAGCTCGCGCAGCTGGAGCGCGAGGGCAGGCTCGACGCCATCGTGACCCAGAACATCGACGGCCTGCACCAGGCCGCCGGCTCCAAGAACGTGATCGAGCTCCACGGGTCGACCCACCGTAACCACTGCGTGGACTGCGGCGCCGCGTACGACCAGGAGTGGATGCTCGCCACCACCGGCGTGCCGCGCTGTACTCGCTGCGGCGGCATCGTGAAGCCGGACGTGGTGCTGTACGAGGAGTCCCTGGACGAGAAGGACATAGAGGCCGCGGTCGTGGCCATAAGCCACGCCGACCTCCTCATCATCGGCGGCACGTCGCTCGTGGTGTACCCGGCGGCCGGGCTGGTGCAGTACTTCAGGGGCTCGAAGCTCGCCATCGTGAACCTGGAGCCCATCGCGCAGGATTGCGCGGCAGACGTGGTTTGTGCCTGCGACATAGCAAAGGCGTTCGATTGGTAGGGCGCAAGCGGTTACAATCTTTGGGAACACTCCGGGGCGTGCGCGCGTGCGCGGCGCCCCTTGACCCGTTTGGAAGGTGTACCCATGCTTCGTGAGGACTACTCCACCTGGCGCTGCGGCCAGCACGTGCTGTCGCTGGCACGCCCGCGCGTCATGGGCATCCTCAACGTCACGCCGGACTCGTTCAGCGACGGGGGAGAGAACCTCGACCCCGCGGCGGCCGTGGAGCGCGCGCTGCAGATGCTGGACGAGGGCGCGGACATCATCGACGTGGGCGGCGAGTCCACGCGCCCGGGCTCCAAGCCGGTGACGCCGGAGGAGGAGGCCCACAGGATCGTGCCCGTGATCCGCGGGATCCTGGCCAAGGCCCCCACGGCCATCATATCCGTGGACACGCGCCACGCCGCCGTGGCAAAGATCTGCGTGCGGCTTGGGGTGTCCATCCTGAACGACGTGACCGGGTTCACGGACCCGGCTATGGTGCAGGTGGCCGCGGAGAGCGACTGCGGCTGCGTCGTGATGCACTGGAACAAGCTGGGCGGGCCGGTCACGCGGCGCATGGTGCAGCTTGACTCCGAGCGTCCCGCGCGCGTGCGCCGCCCCGTACCCACCAGCACCAGGCGCTTCACGCTGCCGGAGGCCGCGCCCGTCATGAGGGAGATCATGGGCTTTCTGGGCGACCAGGCGCGCGTGCTCATGCGCGCCGGCGTCAGCCACGACCGCATCTGCATAGACCCGGGCCCCGGCTTCGACAAGACGTACGACCAGGACGTCGTGATCCAGCGCGCCACGCGCAAGCTCGTCTCGATGGGCTACCCCGTGCTGAACGCCGTTTCGCGCAAGCGCTTCGTGGGCGCGGTCTCTGGCGTCGCGGACGCGCCGGAGCGTGACTTCGCCACGACGGGCATCGCGCTCGCGGCCGTCGAGAGCGGTGCGCGCGTGCTGCGCGTGCACGACGTGGCCGGCGTCTGCCAGGCGCTCGACACGTACTGGGCCGTCACGAAGGCGGACCCGCGGCAGGGCTTCGTCTCCATCGGCTCGAACGTGGGCGACAGGCTCGAGAACCTGTCCCGCGCCGTCCGCCTGATGAACGACATCCCCATGACGTGCGTGGTCCAGGCGAGCCACGCGTACGAGACGCAGCCCGCGTACGGCATCGAGACGAACGTGGTGAACGCGGTGGTAGAGATCAGGACGGAGCTTGCGCCCATCGTGCTGATAGACCGCCTGCTTGACATAGAGACGCAGCTCAAGCGCGTGCGTGACCCGCGCCTTGCCGGCCACGGCCCGCGCACCATAGACTGCGACCTGTGCTTTGTGGAGGACGAGGAGCACGCCGGCCCCAAGCTGACGCTGCCCCACCCGCACCTGGGCGAGCGCGACTACGTGCTGGTGCCCATGGAGGACCTCATGCACGACCCCGTGCGCTACCTCATGCACGCCGGCGTGCCCGTGTACGCGCCGGAGGACCGCGTGGGCCACGTGGTGGCCGAGGTTGGTGAGCTGGATTGGCAGTAGCGACCCCCGGCGGCCGCGCCGATGGCCCCAGCCGCGCAGATGGCGACGGCCGCGCCGCGGAGCGCGTGCTCGCGAGCGTGACGGTGCGCCCGGATGTGCCGATGCAGATGTACACCTGCCTGCCGCAGGTGCTGGCCCTGGGCCTTGCGCGGGCGCTTGCCGCCGCGGGCCAGGACGGAGCGCGCGTGGCGTGGCCAAACGCCGTGGCCGTGGACGGCGAGGCGCTGCTGCGCGTGGACGTGCGCGCCGGCTACGACGAGGGCATGTTCGGCAGCTGCGATGTGGTGCTGCTTGCGGACGACCCCCGCGTCGCGCCCGGGGGAGAAGAGCTTGCCCACGCCCTCGAGCAGGCGTCCGCCCAGTGGGAGGGCCGCCTGCGCCGCGCCTGCGTGGTCGCGGGCCCGCTGGCGCCGCTGCTGGACGACTACTTCGAGACGATGGACGCCGCGAACGAGCGCGTGGAGGTGGTGTACCCCAACGGCCGCGTCGCCGCGCGCGGCGTGCTGGCCGGCCTGGACGTGTGGGGCCGCGCCAGCGTTCGCACGGACTCCGGCCGCGAGCTGAGCATATCGCCGGAGCAGGCGTCCATCCGCCGCGAGCGTCCGCGGGCGTAGGCTGCGAAAATGGGCCGTGAGAATGGGCCGCGGGAATGGGCCGCGAGGGTCCTAGCCGTTGATGTCGCGCTGCCTGCGGGCGGCGCGCTTCTCGTTTCTGTGGCGCCAGATCAGGTAGATGCCGCGGACGGTGAGGTTGGGGTCGACGGTGTCGAACGCGTCCGTCGCGCCGGAGACGATGCCTGCGAGGCCGCCCGTGCCAACAACGGTCGCGTCTGGCTCGTCGAGCTCGGCCTTGATGCGCGAGACGAGGCCTTCTACCTGCGCCGCCGCGCCAATCACGATGCCGGACTGCACCGCGGTCTCCGTCGTGGTGCCCAGCGCGTGGGGAGGCACCACCAGGGGGACGCTGGACAGGCGCGCCGCGTGGGCGAAGAGCGACTGCGCGGAGGACAGCAGGCCCGGCATGATGGCCCCGCCGCGAAACGCGCCCGCGGCGTCCACCACGTCGATGTTGGTGGCGGTGCCGAAGTCCACCACGATCACGGGCGAGCCGTAGCGCTCGCGCGCGGCGACGGCGTTTGCGATGCGGTCTGCGCCCACCTGGTGCGGGTCTGGCATGTCGATGCGGATGCCGCAGTCGCGCGTGGCGTCCACCAGCAGCACGTCCTCGGCCATGAGGAGGTTGGACATCATGTACTGCCACTCCTGCGTGAGGATGGGCACGACGCTCGCGATGGCGACGTCCGTCACGCTCTGCAGCGTGAGGCCGAACATGAGGAAGTAGCCGTACAGGCGCTCGTGCAGCTCGTCGGCGGTGTCGGTGTGGTCCGTCGCCATGCGCCACTGGCGCCGCAGGGTGCCGTCGGCGTCGAACAGGCCAAGCGTCGTCTGGGTGTTGCCTACGTCCACGGTAAGGAGCATGGGGTGCCTCCGGGTTTGTCAAACGGGTTTCCAGCGCCTAGTCTACAGGGTGCGAAGGCGCCGTGGCGGCGAAAGCGCCATTTCTTCTCCACAACACGCCCATGGCGAATCTGATACACTCCTATAGCTTGACGCCCTGATTGGAACCAGGGCTACCATCCTCGCCTGGTCGGAAACCAGGCCTACCAAAGGAGTCCCAGTATGAAGCAAGGCATCCATCCTAACTACGTGGAGTGCACCGTTCGCTGCACCTGCGGCAACACTTGGGTCACCCGCTCGACCAAGAGCGAGATGACCATCGACCTCTGCGACAAGTGCCACCCGTTCTACACCGGCCAGCAGAAGCTCGTCGACACCGGCGGACGCGTCCAGCGCTTTGCCAACAAGTTTGGTGGCGCCGCCGCTGCCCAGCTCAAGGCTGCCGAGGCTGCCAAGGCCGCCAAGGCTGCGAAGGCCGCCGAGCTCGCCGCCGCCAAGAAGGCCGCCAAGGAGGCCAAGGCTGCCGAGAAGGCCAAGCGTGCCGCCGAGTACGCGAAGAAGGCCGAGGCCGAGGCTGCCAAGCAGGCCGCCAAGGCTGCCGCCGAGGCCGAGACCGCTGCCGAGACCGTTGAGGCCGCGGCTGCCGACGCCGAGGCTCCTGCCGCGGAGTAGGTTTCAGCACGATAGCGGCGCGTCGGGTTGCCGGCATGCCGCGACGCATGCGCACAAGCGTGTTTGGGGAGGTCGACTTTGGTCGGCCTCCCTTTTGCGTGTGGGGCGCGGGTGCGCGGGCGCGGTACGTGCGCCGGGCGCGACGGGCTACTGCAGGCATCCGCGGCGCGCCGGTACACATCGGCCGCGAGTTTGCAGGGCCGGCGTAAACTCGGGCCACACGCGTACGGGGAAGCGTTGCGCCGGTACACTCCTGCCACGAGCTTGCAGCGGGTCCGCAAACTCGGGCCTCACGAGTACGGGCGGTGCTGCGTGCCGGTACACTCCTGCCGCGAGTTTGCAGCGGGTACGTAAACTCGGCCCTCACGAGTACGGTCGGCGCTGCGTGCCGGTACACGTCGGCCGCGAGTTTGCACGGTTGCACGAAACTCGGGGCAGACGGGTACCGGGAGGCGCCCCCGCGGTACACACCGGCCCCCAGTTTGCAGGAAGCCCGTAAACTGGGGGGCAGAAGCGTACCGAGCATGCCTCGCGCCGGTACACGTGGGGCAGAAACGTACGGGATCCTGCAAACTCGCGGCCGACGTGTACCATAAATGTTCAAACCATGGCAGGAACTCGCCGATGTGTACCGGAAAATGCAAACTCGGGTCAGACGTGTACCATGAGCAATTAGTCTAATTCCACATAGCATGAGGTAGATGACCTGCGCGATCAAAGTCTTAACGAACGGCTCGGTACACATCTAAGAGTTCCTGACATGGTTCAACTTTCGATGGTACTCGTCTGACCCGAGTTTACGACTTCCTGCCAAAAGCGCGCCCATGTGTACCCAGTCCGTACACATGGGCGCCCAGCTTGCAGGGCCCCTGCAAACTGGGCCGCGAAGTGTACCCGGCCCGGTACACGTCTGCCGCGAGCTTGCACGGACCCAGGAAACTCGGCCGCGACGTGTACGGGCGTGTCAACTCGGGGCTCACGTGTACCGACGGCCGGCACCCGCGAACACGCGCCAACGGCCCGCCGGCCGACTGCGCCAGCGCCGCACGCCCGCGCCAGCGCTGAAGCCCGCGCCAACGGCCCGCCGCCCGCCCGCGCCACAGGCACTCGCCGACCGCGTCCTCCACGCTCGCGGAAGCGCGTGCCCGCGCGCCCGTCGAGCGGCCGCGCCGTGGGTACAATGCCGGTGCACGCCCGCCGACGCCCGACGCCCGCCACCCGCCGCTCGCCGCTGGCTGCGCGCCCGCCGCCGGCGTGCGATCGCCGTCGCCGCGGGCAAACGTCACGCAAGAGAGGTGCACCCATGGCCGAAGAAGCCTCAACAATACGCACGGACGTCCTCATCGTGGGCGCGGGTCCCGCCGGAATCTTCACGGCGCTTGGCCTGCTGCGCCGGGGCGACCGCCGGTCCATCACCATGGTGGAGAAGGGCCTGCCCATCGAGCGGCGCCGCTGCCCGCGAGAGGCGACCGGCCACTGCGCGGGATGCTCTCCCTGCCGGATCACCACGGGCTTCTCGGGAGCCGGCGCGTTCAGCGACGGAAAGCTCTCGCTCTCGCCCGAGGTTGGCGGCGACCTTCCGCAGCTCGTGGGCACGGACGTCGTCGCAGACGGCATATCGCGCGTGGATGACATCTATCTTGAGCTGGGCGCGGACCCGCACGTGGAGGGCGTCGGTCACCCCAAGAGCGTCGCGGACATCCGTCGGCGCGCCATCAAGGCCGGCCTCAAGCTGGTGGACTGCCCCATTCGTCACCTGGGGACGGAAAAGGCGCAGCAGATCTACGCGCGCGTGGAGCGCGAGCTTCTGGACGCGGGCGTGAACATCCTGTTTGAGCACGAGTGCCTCGAGGTGCTGGTGCAGGGCGAGAAGTGCCTGGGTGCCGTCGTCGCGCCCACCGGCCGGCCCCAGGCCCAGACGCGGGTCCTTGCCGCTGATACCGTGGTCGCCACCGGCCGGCGCGGCGCGCTCTGGTTTGACGAGATGTGCGCGGAGCACGGGATCAGCCACGCACCCGGCCCCGTTGACCTGGGCGTTCGCGTCGAGGTTCGCAACGAGGTGATGGAGGACGTCAACAACGTCCTGTACGAGTCCAAGCTCGTGGGCTACCCGGCGCCGTTCCGCAACAAGGTGCGCACGTTCTGCCAGAACCCCGGCGGCTTCGTGAGCCAGGAGAACTACGATGGCGGCCTCGCCGTGGTGAACGGCCACTCGTACAAGGAGCGCAAGAGCCCCAACACCAACCTGGCCGTGCTGGTCTCGTTCAACTTCCGCCAGCCGTTCCACGAGCCCATCGCGTACGCGCAGCACGTCGGACGCCTCATGAACATGCTCGGCGCCGGCCACATCCTCGTGCAGCGCTTTGGCGACGTTCTGGACGGCAAGCGCACGTGGCCGCAGGAGCTTGGCCGCTCCAACGTGGTGCCCACGCTCGCGGACGCCGAGGCTGGGGACATCACGGCCGCGATGCCGTACCGCGCCATGACGGAGATAGTGGCGTTCATGCAGGCCGTCGACCTGGTGGTCCCGGGATTTGCCGCGGACGAGACACTGCTGTACGCGCCGGAGCTCAAGTTCTACAGCAACCGCGTGGTGATGGATAAGCACCTGGACACTAACGTCGCCGGCCTGCACTGCCTGGGAGACTCGTCCGGCTGGACGCGCGGCCTCATGATGTCCAGCGTGATGGGGCTGCTCATGGGAGAAGAGCTCTCGTCCCGCTAGGAGCGCTGGAGCGTGAACGCGTCCGTGTACGTGGCCGTCGCGTCATACGGTATGAGCAGGAACGACTCCTTCGACGTATGGCTGCACGTGACGCGCGCGACGGCGCGGTCCTGATCGTCGGCCGAGCCAAAGCCCACGATCACGGTGATCGTGCCGCGCGCGTCCTGTGGCGTCGTGAGCTCGAACGCGTACGTGCTGTCCGTGGGGTCGTCCGCCGGGTCAAGCCGCTCGCCCTCGAACGTGACGCCGCGCACGGACTCGTCGCCGTCGCTTGCGTCCACGTCCCGCTCCGGCGCGGCGTGGTAGTGCGCGACGCAGTCAAGCGTGCCGGTCATGCGGCGCGAGTCGTCTGACAGCGCGTCGATCGTGATGGAGAGCGTGCGTCCCTGCGCGCCAAAGCATCTTGCGCCAGAGGCGTCCTGGCTCTGGAACGTGCCCGTCCACGTGCCCGCCACGGGCGAAAGGCTCGCGCGCCGGGCGCCCTTGCTTGCGCTTGCCTTGCGCAGCTCCCACGAGCCGCTTGCGGCCGCGAACGAGAAGCTCGCGTCCACGTCGCATTCCAGCGCCTGGTAGCCGTGCCGGCTCACCAGGCGAATGCGCACGTCCTGCCGCTGGCGCCTGCGGTCGAAGGTCGACTTTTTTATGGTGACGTCCGCGTTTTGGTACAGCGTGGCAAGGCTTTTCTTGCCGCCGCCCGCAGACGAGTCCGCCTTTGCCAGGATCGCGCCCACGCCCGCGCGGATGCGCGCGCGGGACACGCCGCCCGTCGCCGCAAACGAGGCCGCGCCGTCCAGCCGGCACACGTCCAGCCGCCACGAGCCGCTTGCGCCGCGCTCGTACGTGAGGCTCGCGGGCGCCGTCGCGCGCACGCGCCCGCTCTGGAACGTCACGTCCGCCGCCACGACGAGCTTGCCGGCGACGGAGCTTCGCCCGCGCACCTTCGCGCCGGTGGCAACCAGGTCCTCCGCCACGTCGAACGCGCCGGCGCTCCAGTCCGGCGCGGGGGCGTGCGCCACGGCGTCGCGCTCCACGCGCGCGTCGTCCGGGCCGCCTACCAGGCCAAGTCCCGCGGCCACGGCCGCGGCGACACACAGCGCCACGGCGAGAAGGACCGCCGCCGTCGCCGCGCGGTGGTTCCGCACCGCAAGGCCCGCACTTCTCGCCCAGGCGCGCGCCCTGCGCGCGAGCGGCGTCGCGGCGGCGTCTGTCGCGGCGGCGTCAGGGGCGGTGCCGTCCGGTACGGCCTTCGTGGCCGCGGCGTCCCGTGCGGGCGCGGCGCTTGGCGCGGGCACCGGC
>NZ_JBQKDH010000022.1:0-10637 GCF_052121955.1 Parafannyhessea sp. LCP19S3_B1
CGACCACGGCGATCGCCGCGGCCACGGCGGCCGTTCGCCCACGGTGGGCGCCGCGGGGACGGCGGCCGTCCTTCTCGCCCGGCGCGCCCTGCGCCAGGTGCCCCGCGTGACGGGCGTGCCCCTCGCTTGCGCCTGCCTTTGCGTTGCTGCGGTCCCGTGCCGCGTGCCGTGCAGCCACCTTCGCTCCCTTGCGTCCGTCTGCGCGCCACGTGCGGCGCGTCCGCCCATGGGCACGAGTATAGTCCGTGTGGCCGCGCCCGGCGCCGCGCCGTCCGCGGCCGCCATGCGCTAGACTGTGCAGGCCGCATACGTCGCGCGCGGCGTGCGTCGCGCGCAATCCATCGCAAGCCCGGGAGTCCGCCCATCATGACCAGCGCCCACAACACGTCCAAGCCCGCCGCCCCCGCCGGCCGCCGCCCCATGCGCCTGCTTTCGCCCGTCGGCGGCCCAGAGCAGCTGCGTCAGGCCATCCACTTTGGCGCGGACGAGGTCTACCTGGCCGGGCGCAGCTGGGGCATGCGCGCCCGCAGCAAGAACTTCGACCGCGACCAGCTTGCCCAGGCCGTCCGCCTGGCGCACGCCTCCGGCGTCGCCGTCCACCTCACGCTCAACACGCTCATGCGCGACGCGGACGTGGACGCCCTGCCAGACTACCTGCGCTTCGTGGACCAGGCGGGGGTGGACGCCGCCATCGTGGCGGACCCGGGCGCCATGGCGCTCCTGCGCAGGTACGCGCCACACGTGGAGCTCCACGTGTCCACGCAGGCCTCCGTCATGAACGCGCTCGCGGCAGAGGAGTACGCCCGCCTGGGCGCACGGCGCGTCGTCCTTGCGCGCGAGATGAGCGTGGGCGAGGTCGCGGAGGTGCGCCGCCGCCTGGACGCGGACGGGTTTGGGTCGCTGGAGCTCGAGGTCTTCGCCCACGGCTCCATGTGCATGGCCGTGAGCGGCCGCTGCCTGCTGTCGAGCGAGCTCGTCGGCCGCGAGCGCGGCGCAAGCTTCGGGGCGTGCACGCAGCCGTGTCGCTGGGGCTGGACGCTGGTAGAGGAGTCGCGCCCGGACGTGCGCCGCATGCCCGTGGAGCAGGACGGCTCCTGGAGCTACATCCTAAGCTCCAACGACCTTGCCATGCTCGACCACCTGGACGACCTTGCCGCCGCGGGCGTCGCCGCCGTCAAGGTCGAGGGCCGCGCGAAGGGCGCCTACTACACGGCGTGCGTCACGAACGCCTACCGCCACGTGCTCGACGGCGAGCCGGCCTCCGCCTGGATGGGCGAGCTGGACGCCGTGAGCCACCGCCCGTACTCCACGGGCTTCTTCTATGGCAACCCCACGCAGAACCCCGGCCGCGTGGAGTACCAGCGCGACCGCCTGATGGTGGCCACGGTCGAGAAGAGCGTGGCCCTGCCGGCGGACGCCGCCTCGGGACCGCGCTACATGACGGAGGTGCTCTGCCGCAACAAGGCCGCGGCCGGCTCCGTCCTGCAGGTGCTCTCCCCGCGCGAGCCCATCCGCGAGTGCCGGCTCGGCGCGCTCGAGCGCTTCGACGCCGAGCTCCAGACCTGGGTGCCGGCGCCGGACCTCTCGCGCGCGATGGAGCGCTACCGCACGGTGCTGCCGTTCGCCCTCGAGCCGCTCGACATACTCTGCCTCAAGCAGTAGCCGTGCACGGCCGCCGCGTCGCGCGCTACGCCAGCGTGTAGTGGTCGGCGGCGTGGCGCATGTTCACCTCTGCCAGCTCGAGCTCGCCCTCGATGTAGGGCAGGTACATGGCGTCGATCGACCCCACGCCCATGCTGCAGCCGGAGCACTGCTCGCACGACCCGTCGCCGCACCAGTCCAGCCCCCGCCTCACGATTTCGATGCGCTCCTCGCGCGTGGTGTCCTTAATCAGAATGCTCTTCGGCATGGCGTGCCTCCCTGTCGTTGGTCTCATGTGGAGGAGTGTACCCCTCCGGGCGCGCCGCGGCCGGCCCGTCGCGCACTTCTCACATCGCCCGCTATACTTCCCATAGCGCGCCGCCGCCGGCGGTCCGCGCAACGCAACGCGTCGATGGGAGACCCCGCATGCAGTACAGAAACGACAGGCACGGCGAGCCGCTCTCGCTCCTTGGCTTCGGCTGCATGCGCTTCAGGCGCACGTCTGGCCCAGGCGGCGCCATCGACTACCCCGCGGCGGAGCGCCAGATCATGCGCGCCATCGAGCTGGGCGTCAACTACTTCGACACCGCCTACATCTACCCGGGGAGCGAGGAGCTCCTCGGCCGCGTCCTTGACGGCAACGGCGTCCGCGACCGCGTGAACATCGCCACGAAGCTCCCGCAGTACCTCATCCGCAGCGCGTCGGCCATCGACCGCTACTTCGACGAGGAGCTCCGTCGCCTCAGGACGGACCACGTGGACTACTACCTCATGCACATGCTCACGGACGTCGCCGCGTGGCACAAGCTCGAGGAGCTCGGCATCCGCGACTGGATTGCGCGCAAGAAGGCCTCCGGCCAGATCCGCAACATCGGCTTCTCCTTCCACGGCAACACGGACATGTTCCTCAAGGTGCTCGCCGCCTTTGACTGGGACTTCTGCCAGATCCAGTACAACTACATGGACGAGCACGCCCAGGCCGGGCGAGAGGGGCTTCTTGCCGCGGCCGAGCGGCACATCCCGGTCATCATCATGGAGCCGCTTCGGGGCGGCAAGCTCGTCGACCTGCTTCCCCGTGAGGCGAAGTCGCTCATAGCGGAGGAGGCCCACGGGTGGAGCCCCGCGGAGCTGGCGCTGCGCTGGCTCTACGACCAGCCGCAGGTCACGTGCGTCCTGTCCGGCATGAACAGCGAGTCCATGGTGGAGGAGAACTGCCGCGTCGCGAGCGAGGCCGACGTCGGCTGCCTTGGCCAGGCCGACCGGGACCTCATCGCACGCGTGAAGGAGATCGTGGGAAGAAGCATGCGCATCGGGTGCACGGGCTGCGGCTACTGCATGCCCTGCCCGAAGGGTGTGGACATCTCCTCCGCCTTCCGCTGCTGGAACCAGATGTACACGGAGGGCAAGTCCGCCGGCTGCAAGGAGTACTGGCAGGTCGTGAGCCTGCGGAAGGAGCCCGCGTTCGCCACGCAGTGCGTGCGCTGCGGAAAGTGCGAGTCGCACTGCCCGCAGCATCTGCCCATCCGCGACGCGCTTCCCCAGGCGGACCGTGACCTCAGGCCCCTGCACTACCGCATCGCGGGCGTCGTGGCCAGGAAGTTCGCCCTCGGCTAGGGGCGCTCTCCCTTCCGCGCGGCCTGGCGCGCACGCGGGTCGCGGTTCACGATCACGATGCCCACGGAGACGAGCGCGAGCGCGACCGTGGCGCGAAGCGGGTCGATCGCGGACGCCTCCCCCAGCAGCAGCGCCGAGAGCACCACGCCAAACACGGGGTTCATGAAGCCGAACACGGCAACGCGCGACACGGGGTTTGCCGAGAGCAGCATGGACCACATCGTGTAGGCGGCCGCGGAGATGAAGCCCATGTACGCAAGCAGCGCGAGCGCGGCCGGCCGGGACGGCTGGAGCCTGCCTCCCGTGGCAAGGCCGATCGCCGTCAGCACGACGCCGCCGACGAGGAACTGCCACCCGCTCAGCAGCACGGGGTCGTGGCGCTTCGAGAACTCCCTGATGAGGCAGCTCGACATCGCCGCGGCGATGGTGGAGAGAAACACGAGCCCCTCGCCCGCGAGGCTGAACTCTAGGGTCCCGCCCGACTGCAGGTTCACGAGGAGGACGCCCGCGAAGCCGACGACGCACCCGATGACCTTGCGTGCGTCGAGCCGCTCCTGCCTGAAGGCGAGCGCGGCGAGCAGGATAACGATGAAGGAGGCGCTCGCCTCGATGATGGAGCTTGCGACGCCCGACGCACGCGACAGGCCAGGGTAGAACAGCCCATACTGGAGCACCGTCTGAAAGAGCGACAGACAGAGGATCGCCTTCCAGTCAGTCGCCCTCGGCAGCAGCGGGCGACCCCTCATGACGCTCATGGCGACGACCACCATGCACCCGGCGACGAAGAAGCGCACGCCCGCGAACAGAAGCTGGGAGGACGTCGCGCTTGACGCTATGCCAAACAGGACGTTTCCTATCTTCGTGCATGGGAAGGCGGAGCCCCACAATAGGCAGCTCGCCATGGCAAGCGCCAGCACGCCTCCCGTGCTGGAAAGGAAGGAGTTCCTGTGCGACTCGCGCGCGCCTATGGTTGCCTGCGAAGCGTTCTCTGACACCTTTTGCACCAAACCCTACCTGCGCGCCTTGCGCATCTCCCTCTTCACGTTCCTGAGCCTTGACTCGCACTGCTCCCGGTACTTCGCATACTCCTGCTGGGAGCGCTGGTCCCTTCCCACGACCTCGCCAAGCACCTTGAGCTGTCGCCTCGCCTGCTTCTCGTGGCCGGTGTTGACGAGGGCGTCGACCGTCGCCTGCGTGAACTGCGCGACGAGGCTGGGGTCGTACTCGCCCCTCGTCCAGGACTCGTAGTCTGAGAGCAGCCTCGCCACGTCGCCCGTGCGGTTGTACCGCTCGAGGATGGGGTTGCACGTGTCCTTCACGTCGAGCTTCATGCGCGTCTTACGTATGGTCGTCATCACGAAGAGCCCCGCGAGGACGATGACCACGAGGATCGCGAGACCGATGAGGAACGTGGTCGTCGTGTCGAGCCTCGCGACGTTCTGAAGGAGGTAGACGACCACGAGCGTCGCGACGAGGGCGGCAATCACGATCCCCCTCTGGCTCGAGGCTGCCATCTGGGCGCCTTTGGGGCCGCCGCCCTTGCCGTTCGCCTTGCTCTTCTCGTCCTGCGCCATGAGAACCTCCCATCTGATTCCTGCCTGCACTACCTTAGCGGTTTGCCGCCGGCCGCGCACCCCCGCGGCGATGCGGGGCGTCGCGTCGGCGCACGGCTAGTTCGAAAGCCGGTGGGCCATGCCGGGAAGGAGCCCCTCCTGGTCGCTCTCGGGCGCGTCCGGCCATCCCAACACGCGATCGACCATCCCCTCGACGTCGAGCACCCCGTATGCGAACCCCTTGCGGATGAGCTCCTCCGGGACGAACTCGTCGTACTTGTCGAAGCAGGGCACCTCGCCGGGGTAGACGAGCTCGAGCGGGTCCGAGAGCGACGCCGCCGCGCGCTTCACGACCCGGTAGAACGTCTTGGCGTCCGCCCTCATGGTGAACTGCATGAAGTAGGGGCGCGAGGAGTCGAGTCCCTTCAGTCCAAGCTCTGTCGCGCACTTGATCTTGATGAGGCGCTCGAGGGCGAGAAACGCATAGCTTCCGAGCCAGGGGAAGAGGCACCACGCGGTACCGCCAACGCAGATGAGCGGCTCCGTCGTGACGTGGGCGTTCCTTGCGACGTGGCGCGCCTGCTCAAGCCGTGCGCGGGCATTCCGACGGAGGTATGGGTACATCCTGTCCTCCCGCAGCACGAGGCGCATGCGCTCGAGGATGCGAGTGTTCACGTCGCCGGCTACCATGCCGAAGTAGGCGGGCACCTTGCCCTTGACGGGAGAGCACTCGATGAGGTGGCGCTTGTAGTCGATCTCCTCGATCACCCACGTCGCCCCGGCGATGGCGATGCGCTCCCCGACGGGTGGCGGCTGGACGATGGTGCCCAGCTCCTGCGACTCGCTCCGTACCGTGAACTCCTCGTCCTCGCTGAAAACGGCGTAGAACTTGAAGTTGTTCGTCACGCGCTCGCCGGCGATGCCGACGATGAGCCCGCCCTCCTCGGTCTGTTGGACGTGGTCGATCGATATGAGGTGACGCAGGAGCACTCGGTAGTCGTCCGCCGAGACCCTGTGGAACGGCGTCAGCGTGAGCACGCGGCGTGCGAGCTCGGCGGGGGAGAGCTCGCCGGAGCTTGCGAGCGTGGCCATCGTCTGGTGGTACAGCAGGCTGTAGGGAAGGCCGTCCAACCGTGGCGGCTCGACCCAGCGGTCCTCGACGTAGAGCTGGACGAGGGCGATTCCTTGGAGGAGCTTCCACGGTATGGTCTCGGGCAGGAGGGCGCGCGACTCCGGCTCGTCCTCGCGCATGAGGAACCACATCTCGCTCGGCTGTCCGCGCCTGCCCGTCCTGCCCATGCGCTGCAGGAACGAACTCACCGTGAACGGTGCGTCGATCTGGAACGCCCTCTCGAGTCGGCCGATGTCGATGCCGAGCTCGAGGGTGGCGGTCGTGACGGTCGTGAGGTTCGCGTCCTCCTCCCGCATTATCTCCTCGGTCGACTCGCGTAGGCTCGCGGAGAGGTTACCGTGGTGAATCAGGAAGCGGTCCGGCTCGCCCATTGCCTCGCAGTACTGCCTGAGCGTGGTGCAGACCGACTCCGCCTCCTCCCTGGAGTTCGCGAACACAAGGCACTTGTGGCCGCGCGTGTGCTCGAAGACGTATGCGAGCCCCGGGTCCGCATATACGGGGGCGGCGTCGGTGGGGGCCTCCGCCGCGGGCTGTTCCGGGTCGGGGAGCGGGCGTTCCGCGACGTCCTCCGCCCGCTGCTCGGGGGAGGGAACGCGCTCCTCCCTGGCAAGTCCCGTCGGTATCTCGTACGTGGGTGCCCCCGCGTCCCTCGCGTCGTGCCCGAGGCCGTCGGACCCACGCTCGGGCGCCTGGGGGCCGGACGTGTAGAAGTGCTCCATGGATATGCGCCAGCGCTCCTTCGGGCCCTCGAGCTTTGGGATGACGCAGCCGCGCCCCGTGCCGGCGCTCAGGTACCGTCCGGTCGCGACGGGGTCGCCGATGGTTGCGGAGAGGCCTATGCGCCTGGGGTTTACCCCGGCGAGCCTACTGAGTCGTTCGATGCAGCAGAGGCACTGGTCCCCGCGGTCCCCGCGCAGCAGCGAGTGAACCTCGTCTATCACGACGTACCGAAGGTCACCGAATATGCGCCCTATGGCTGAGTGGCGGTGCAGGAGCATCGCCTCCAGGGACTCCGGCGTAATCTGGAGTATGCCCGAGGGGCGCTTCATCATCTTTCTCTTGTGGGACTGGGAAACGTCGCCGTGCCAGTGCCAGACCGGTATGTCTGCCTCGGCGCACAGGTCCTCGAGACGGATGAACTGGTCGTTGATGAGCGCCTTCAGGGGGCCTATGTAGATGGCGCCGACTGACGCGGGCGGATCCTCCCAAAACTCGGTCAGTATGGGGAAGAACGCGGCCTCCGTCTTGCCGGACGCCGTGGATGCGGTGAGAAGGACGTTCTCGTCCGTGTCGAATATCGCCTGAGCCGCCGCAACCTGCACCGACCTCAGGCTTTGCCAGTCGTGCTCGTAGATGAAGTCCTGTATGAAGGGCGCGTAGCGATCGAAGGTGGACATGTCTTCCCCGTCTGCTAGATGCTGAACTCCGCAAAGTCGTCGGTGCGTTCCTCCCTAGACGCGGGAACGCTCTTCGCACGGGGCGAGGCGGCCGCCTCCTCGCGCTGCTCGACGGGAGTCTGCACGGGGGCGTTCATCTCCTCGCTCTGGAGCATCGCGTCGACGGTGAGCGTGGGGTTCTGGCTCAGGATGTCGAGCATCTCCACGAAGTCGCGAATGACCTCGCGGGGCGTCAGGTGGGTGTCCGCGCCGACGCGCCCATACTCGACCTGCAGGAAGCGTACGAGGTCCTCCTGCGTGACGCTGCGCTCGTAGCCGAAGAGGCCGGCGTGGATGTCCGCGAGCTTCTCGATGAGGACGAGGAGCTCCTCGTGCGTGAGCGGCTGCAGCCTGATGACCGGCGCGAGCATGTCCACGAGGCCGCCCTGGGCGAAGCGCCCCTGCGTGAGGCGGCTGCGCAGCGCCTCGTACGAGTAGATGCCGCGACGGCGGTCCTCTATGGACTGGGGCGTGCCGCTCATGATGATGCCGAGGTAGTGCGCCTTGCCCTGGAGGGTGTCGTTGTACATGGTGAGGATCTTCTCGTAGTTGTACTGGCGACTGATCGCGTTTGGGATCTTGTAGAGGTTCACGAGCTCGTCCACAAGCACGATGAGACCCTGGTAGCCGGCACCGCGCAGGAAGGTGGCGAACAGCTTGAGGTAGTCGTACCAGTCATCGTCCCCTATGGCGATGTTGACGCCAAGCTCCTGGCGCGCCTCCGTCTTGTTGCGGAACTCGCCGCGGAACCACTTCGTGACGCTTGCCTTTGTGTCGTCGTCTCCCTCGAGGTGGGCGCGCCAGTACATGGTGAGCAGGCGCGCGAAGTCGTAGCCGTGCACAAGCTCCTGCAGGTTGCGGATGGTGGTGAGGATGCGGCGCTCGACGGCGTCCGAGAAGCCGGGCGCGTCCGGGCCTATGCCGTCCTCGAGCGTGACCTGGGACTCCACGTTGGACACCCAGCGGTCGAGTATGAGGTTCAGGGCGCCGCCCTCCGGCTGCGTCTTGGTGGAGAGGTTGCGTATGAGCTCGCGGTACGTGGCGAGGCCCTGGCCGTTGCCGCCCTGCAGGCGACGCTCCGGCGAGAGGTCCGCGTCGCACACGACGAAGCCCTTGCCCATGGCGTGGTTGCGGATGGTCTGAAGCAGGAAGCTCTTGCCGGCGCCGTAGCGACCCACGACGAAGCGGAAGCTTGCCCCGCCCTCCGACACAAGGTCTAGGTCATGCAGCAGGGCCGCGATCTCTCTTTCGCGCCCGACCGTGATGTAGGGAAGGCCGATGCGCGGGACGACGCCGCCCTTGAGTGAGTTGACGATCACCGCCGCGATGCGCTTGGGCACGCGCCTCTGCTGTTGAGCTGCCATGGGACCCCCTCCTTATGGTGTGACCAACCATTGTAGACCATGGAGGAGAAATAGAACAGATGTTCTTTTGGCAATTTTAGAGACCGCAGATGTCGCGAACGTCCTCGACGTAGTCCGCAACGAGCCGCGGCTCGCCGTCGACGTACTCGATCGCCGTGTCGCCAAGCTCGTCGAACAGCTTCTCGTTTATGGAGTCCACCAGCACGGATGCCATGGGCTTTCCCGGACCGAGCAGGTCCGAGAAACCCCTGCCCTCGGACACGCGCGCGATGACCTCGAGCTCGAGCTCGTCCAGGCCGCATGGCATGTCCCCGCCGGCCGCATCGTCCGGGCCGCCCTGCGCGGCCGGCGCATCCGCCGAGATTGTGCCGCCGGCAAGGGGCGATGTCGCGGCCGAGGGGGCGATGCCCTTCTCACCCGCGTGCGACGGCTGCGCCGTGGGGACGGGCGCGGCTGGTGCGGGCGCGGCTGGCTCGTCCTCGATCTCCTCGTCCACGAGGAGGGCCTCGCGGGTGGTGGCCGCCGCGGCGCGTATGCCACCGAGCTTAGAGAGGTCGATCACGATCTTGCGGCTCTCTGCCTCGAGCTCGCGCTGCCGCTGCTCCGCGGACGCCTGGACGATGATCTTCTCGAGGTACTTTGCGAGGGGGCGCGGCTTGAGGGCGCGTGGGTCGTCCCAGTCCTCGCGCATCTGGCGGTCCATGGCGCGCAGGATGCGGCCGAGGTCGCGGCTCTTGCCCGCGTGCTCGTAGCCGCGGCGGATGAACCAGCGCCCGGCGAGCGTGGTCACGCGCGTGCACGCGTCGATGCGGTACGTGGGGGAGGGCAGCTCCTTGGGCAGCGTGCACGGGAGGTCCGGGAACGGGAACCAGCCGACGTTGGACTCCCATCCCACGAGGCCGTCCACCAGGTTGGTCTTGCGGCGCTTGCCGCAGTGCCTGGCAAGCGCGCGGAACACGGCCGCGCCGACCGCGGCGGCGGACTGGGGGTTGTTTCGCAGGAACGGTGAGCGCTCCACGTTGTACGAGGACAGCGCGGCCATCGCCTTCCAGACGTCTGCGTCGGAGGGAACGTGCGCGGGCATGTCCTGCGGCGTGAGGTCGCGGGCGCCGGCCTCGCAGAGGACCGCCCGTTCCGCCGTGCGAAGCGTGGCGACGGCTTTGGCGAAGGCGCGCTCGTCCGCCGAGGTGGCGAGCTCTGCCGGGAGGTTGTGGAGCACCGCGTAGTCGCGGATCCAGCGGCGCGCGTCGAATGCGAGGTCAGAGGCCATACCGTCCGAGTCAAGCTCCGCTGCGCGGTCGCGCAGGCGGATCAGCTCCTTCAGGCAGGGCATGCCGGGCTTTGCGCCGACACCGTTCACGAGCTCCGCCGCGAGGATGTGGCCGTACGTGTAGGGGATGCGGTCCTCGCGGTGCGCGCGCCACGTGGTGCGCCACGCAAAGTAGCCGCGGAGCTCCTCGTTCGAGAGGTCGCGGTACGAGACGCTGTAGCGGTACCTAACGCCAAAAGGCGACGGGGCGGAATCGTCCTCGTAGTCGGCGGCAAGGCACGCCTGTGCCACGAACAGGCTGACGCCGGTGAGCCTGGTGCCGTCGAGCTGCGGTGAGGTTTCGAGCCGGCGCAGCTCGCGCAGGGTCTGCGGCAGGTTGCTGCCGGCGCGCGCGGCCGCCTTGCGGGCGTCTTGCCGCGGGCGGGACGGCGCGGCGTCCGGGTGGGGCCACGACCAGCCGTCGTACGGCCAGCCGGAGGAGGGGCCGTCCGCGTCGAGCGGCGCGTCGAGCTCGTCCAGCCAGCTGCGCTGGCGCCGTGCGTCGCCGTGCGTGGGGCGCGGCCGGGGCGGAAGCTCCGCGGGGG
Source organism: Parafannyhessea sp. LCP19S3_B1 (assembly GCF_052121955.1). Taxonomy (NCBI): domain Bacteria; kingdom Bacillati; phylum Actinomycetota; class Coriobacteriia; order Coriobacteriales; family Atopobiaceae; genus Parafannyhessea; species Parafannyhessea sp. LCP19S3_B1. The sequence goes on from NZ_JBQKDH010000022.1 coordinate 10,595, forward strand.
GCCGGCGGGGCCGGGGGGGGGGGGCATATTGCCCCGCGGGGGC
>NZ_JBQKDH010000023.1:0-6635 GCF_052121955.1 Parafannyhessea sp. LCP19S3_B1
GGGTGCGGGTGCCGGCGCGTCTGCGGGCACCAGCGTGCCGCGGTCGCCGGGCTGCCCGCCGCCCGTGGGATAGAACGCCGTCGCGTCCAGCGCAATGGCGAACCCGCCCTCCGCGGGCTCGCACGACGTCACGCGCGCGTCGAACTCGCGTGCGTAGGGATCGGTGTAGTACAGCTCGTCAAACGTCTCCATGTGGCGCCCCCTCATGCGCGGCCGCCCGGCGCGCGGGGCGTCGGGCGGCGGTTGGTTTCCAACGACACATGATAGGCGCTTCCGCGCGTCGCTTTTGGCGAGAAGGGCGACGCCCCTTGCACGCTACGTGCGCGCAGGCCGCGGCGCGCGCGGCACCGGCCCTACTCCAGCGTGAGCAGCAGCGCCATCTTGAAGCGCTTGTCCGCGCGCACGAAGTGGCGACCGTTCTTGTCGAACTTGAAGTTCTCTCCCGCGTGGATCGTGTGCTCCTGGCCCTCGTAGCCAATGACGCCCTCGCCGTCGAGCGCGAACACGAGCGCCTCGCCGGGGGCGGAGTGCTCAGAGAGCCCGCAGCCGGCGTCGAAGCTCATGAGCGCGAGCTTCATGCCGTCGTTGTGGGCGACGTCCATGTTCACGATGGTCCCGTCCTGATAGGGAACGAGGTCCGCGAGGGCAAACACGTCGCCCGCCTTTACCGCCTGGTTCATGATGGTCTCCTCTTTCATGTTGAGCTCCGTGTACGTGCAACCTTCCTGCGTGGACATGCCCACCGTGGCGCCTGCGGGCACAAAGATGGACTCGCCCGCCGCCACGTGGCGCGCGCCGTCGCCGGCGTCCACGTCGACGCTGCCGCCCGCCACCACAAGCAGCTTGTGCTGGGGGTGGGTCTCTGCGCTGATGTCCGTCCCGGCTGCGAGCGAGAAGTAGCTTACGGCAAGCCCCTTGCCCTCGTGCACTCCAAACGACGTGGTGCAGCCCGGCGTCGCAGGGTGCTCCGCCGCTATGCTGAACGTCCTTCCGGCCGTCTCCCTCATGTGGTGCCTCCGTTTCCGGCGCGCCGCCCGCTTGCCGCCCATCGGCATGCCGCACTTGGCAAGCCGTGTCGATGCCGGACAGGCGTCGCGCCCGTTGTCTCTACGGGCACAGCGTAACCAAGTGCCGGGATGCGCGTCCGTTGCCGCGGCAACGCTTTTGCATCAGCGATGGTACCGCGCGCTTCTCGCCCGGCGGATGTCCGGCAGGCGAGAAGCGCCGCGCTCAGGCCAGCTGCTCCTCCATCCATGCGCGCAGATGCCGCTCCATGCGCGCGAACTCCTCGCGCGTGTCGTCGCGGACAAACGGCCGCTCCATCATCCGGAACACGCAGCCCTGCTCTGCCGTGATGGCCAGACTCCGGGGGTACGCCATCTCCCACGTAAAGCAGACGTGGCCCAGGAGGATGTCTGCCGGATACCTGCGCGCGGCGCGCGGGATGGTGGAGTGGTGCCAGAACCAGGTCGCGGCCTCGTTTGAAAGCTTGCTTTCCAGCAGCGTCCGCTCCGGAAAGCCGTAGATGTCCTCAACGGGGCAGGTACAGTTAACCTTCAGGATGTCTATCTTGTCCGCGTCGCGCAGAAGCTCGCACAGGCGACGCGTGCGCGCATCCAGGTCTTGCGGCAGCCGCCACGAGCTGTGCAGCGCAACGGCCGTGCGGATGAGCCCGTCCGCATCCGGCGCGGCCACGTAGTCTCGGATGGTGGGCGCAGCGCCGTCCAGGCCGTCAAACAGCACGCGCGCGCCGAGCGCGGCGTGGCTGGTCGAGGCGGCGTCGCTGAACGTGCCGTAGCGCCTGACCTGCTCGAAGCGGCCCACGTCGTGCAAGAGCCCCAGCAGCCACGCAAGGTCGACGTAATCCTGGGACGCGCCCTCCGGCAGGGAACGCGCGATCTTCTCGGCAAGGTCCGCCACGCGCCAGGTGTGCTCGATCTTGAGCGCGATCTTGGGGTCCTGCGGGTCGAAGCGCGCGACGTAGCGCTCGAACGCGTGCGCCGCCCGGTCTCTGTCTACGTGCATGTGGCTCCCTCGCGCGTGCCGCGCTCCCGTGGCGCGGGCCTGACGTCCCTGCATTATACGGCCGAGCGCGCCTGTGGCCGCACCCGCGCGCGAGGCTGCGCGTGGCGCAACACAAACCCGCAACGTTGGGGAAACGAGGCGAGCGACGTTTGGCGCCCCTTCCGTAACCATGCATAAACCGTGGCTCAACGTGCGCGCACTACAGTGGGCTCAAGATCCAGCGGAGAGGAGCACGCCATGCCCATGCGTTACGAAGACTACAAGCGCTACCTGAGCCCGGCGCTCGCAAAGAGCACGGACCTCGTGATCGACCACGGCGAGGGAAGCTACATGTACGACGTCAACGGCGAGAAGTACCTGGACTTTGTCCAGGGCATCGCCGTGAACGCGCTCGGCCACAACGACCCTCACGTGCGCGCCGCGATCCACGAGCAGGTGGACAGGCTCATTAACGGCAGCTTCAACATGGTGAACTTTCCCACCACGCTCGAGCTGGCGGAGCGCATAGCCCAGGCGGCGCCCGGCGACCTTGGCTGCACGCTGTTTGCAAACGGCGGCGCGGAGGCGACGGACGGCTCGCTTAAGCTGGCACGCGCCTACACGCGCAGGCCGTGCATCATCGCGTTCAAGGGCTCGTTCCACGGACGCACGTGGGGCGCGCTCTCCGTCACCGGCTCCGCCGCGCACTACCGCGAGTCGTACCAGCCGGGGCTGCCGGGGGTGTACTTCTCGACCTACCCCCAGAAGGACCTGTGCCCCAAGGGCATGGACGCGGAAGAGCGCTCCAAGTTCTGCCTGGACGAGCTGCAGCAGCTGTTTGACTACCTGGTGGAGCCCACCGAGGTCGCGGCCATCATCATGGAGCCGGTGCAGGGCGAGGGCGGCTACTTCGTGCCGCCCGCGAGCTTTGTGCAGGGCGTTCGCGAGATTTGCGACAAGTACGGCATCCTGCTGATCTTCGACGAGATCCAGAGCGGTTACGGCCGCACGGGCAAGATGTGGGCCGGCCAGAACTTTGGCGTGACGCCCGACGTCATGAACCTGGGCAAGGCCATCGCGGGCGGCATGCCCATGAGCGCCATCGTCTCTACCGAGAAGATCATGGCCAAGTGGCTGCCCGGCATGCACGGCGGCACCTTTGGCGGAAACCCCGTGGCCGCGGCCGCCGGCCTTGCGGTCCTGGACCAGATGGAGGAGCAGCACATCCTAAAGAACGTGAACGAGAAGGGCGCCTACCTCGCCGGCAAGCTGGAGGAGCTGCGCAAGGCCCACCCCGTGGTGGGGGACGTGCGCGGCATCGGGCTGATGCGCGCCATCGAGTTCGACCACCCCGAGGACGGAAGCCCCGCCCCGGAGATTTGGACGGCCGTGAAGGCGCAGTGCCTGAAGAACCACATGATCACCCTCAACTGCGGCGTCCACGGCAACGGCATGCGCTTCGCCACTCGCCTGAACGTCACGACGGACGAGCTGGACGAGGGCGTGGGGATCCTGGACCGCTCCATGAGCGAGCTGAGGTACTAGACGGGCGCCGACGCCCGCGTGCCGATGCGGGCGCCGGTGCGGGCGCTGAGCTGGGTGCCGGTTCAAGCCATGCAAGGAGGCCATCATGCCACGCATCGCATATCTGGGAAGCGCGGTCCCGCTGGACCTTGAGCGCAGGATGCTGGGGGAGCTGGGCAGGGAAGACGTCGAGGTGTACGAGGTCGACTCCGACAACGCCGGGCGCCCCGTGCGCGGGTCGCTGTCTGGCGCGGACGCGCTCGTGATCGAGTGGGGCAAAGCGGACGCCCGCACGTTCGAGGCGGCGCCCCAGCTGAGGTGCGTGAGCATGATGGCCATAGGCCACGACAACATAGACGACGCCGCCGCGACGGCGCACGGCTGCTGGGTCACGAACGTGCCGGACTACTGCACGTACGACGTCGCCCTGCACACGCTGGGGCTCGTCGTGGACCTGTACAAGAAGATCACGTGGTTTGACCGGCAGGTGCGCGACGGCGTGTGGGACGACATGGCCGGCTACGACGCACCCCGGCCGCAGGGCCAGACGGCCGGGCTCGTGTTCTTCGGCTCCATCGCGCAGGCGCTCACGCCCATGCTGAAGTCGATAGGGATGGAAGTCATGGCGTACGCCCCAACGAAGTCGCCGGCGTTTCTCGCCAGCCATGGCGTGACGAAGGCGGAGAGCCTTGACGAGCTTCTGGAGAAGAGCGACGTCGTGAGCCTGCACTGCCCGCTGGTGGATGCGACGCGCGACATCATCTGCACGCGGACGCTGCGTCTGATGAAGCCGACCGCGTTTTTGGTGAACACGTCTCGCGGCGGCTGCGTGGTGGAGGAGGACCTGGCACAGGCGCTGACGGACGGCACGATCCGCGCGGCCGCCGTGGACGTGAAGCGCGACGAGACGAACGCGAAGAGTCCGCTGGTGGGGCTGGACAACTGCATAGTGACCCCGCATTGCGCGTACCACTCGTCCGACTCGTACACCGAGATGCGCACGCGCGCCCTGAGAAACGCGCTCGAGGCGCTGGATGGACGCAAGCCCGGTGACGCCGTGAACGAGCTGTCTCTGGCGGGGTAGGGCGCGGGTGGCGTGCGGGGGGGGGGGGCCGCGGGCGCTGGCCCGGGGCTGGGCGCCGGGCATCAAAGGCGCTTCTGGCACACACCCGCGCCGACCTTGCGGAATCTCGCGAACTGGGCGCGGGTGCGTACCCGGTGCGGCAACTGGGCCGCACACACCCGCGCCGACCTTGCGCGGCCCCGCAAACTCGGGGCTGGTGTGTTGCGCCGGAGGGGCTCCCGCGGCAAGAACCCTCGGGTGTGTACCCGACACGGGGCTCGAGGGGCCGTGGTCCGAGCCGCTTACCTGCGAATATGTCCGATTAAACCAAGGGCGGGCGTCACACACCCGGCCTTTTCTCGCAAATCGCGCTACACACCCGCCACTTCGTGGCGCGGGACCCCGCCTTCCGCAACACACCCCGGGCGAGTTCGCAGGATTCCGTAAACTCACCTTGGGTGTGTGCGGCGGCGGGTACACACCGGCCGCGATCTTGCGTGAATCCGCAAGCTGGGTGCGGGTGCGTACCCGCGGCGTAGGCATCCCAGAACACACTCGGCCTGACTTTGATCAGAAAATGTAAACTCGGGCCTGGTGTGTTGCGCGGGGGCTGCGGAGGAACGTGGGGGAGGGACCTGCGGAGGGAATCGCCTGGCATCCTAGCTCAGCCGTTGTTTTGCCGTTCGTGTGTGGGAGCCGTATCATGTGCCCTTGGAGTTAGCCCCTCCGGAGCGGTGGGGCAACGAGTAGCGGTGGGGCAACGAGTGGTAGCGGGCGAGGGCGAGTCCCTGGGATTGCGGTGGTTTCATGGCTGATGGTAAAAGGCTGCGCGTGCGCGATGGGGTCGCCGTCTCGAGCATGCTCTTCGGGCTCTTCTTTGGGGCGGGAAACCTCATATTTCCCATCCACATGGGTCAGCTTGCGGGCAGAAATGTGTGGTGGGCGCTGCTGGGGTTCCTCGTCACCGGCGTGGGGCTCCCCATACTTGGCGTCGCGGCGCTAGGCGCCAGCCGCTCGAAGGGCCTCCTGGACCTGAGCTCGCGCGTGGGCCGGCGCTTCGGGCTCGCGTTCACCTGCGTGCTGTACCTCACGATCGGCCCCCTGTTTGCCATACCGCGCTGCGCCACGGTGGCGTACACCGTCGGCATCGGGCAGTCGCTTCCCAAGGGCGCGCACGGCCCGTGGCTCCTGCTCTTCTCGCTCGCGTTCTTTGCCGTGGTGCTTGCGCTGTCGCTCAGGCCGGGAAAGATCCTGACGTGGGTGGGCAAGGTGCTGACGCCGGGGTTCCTGGTGTTTCTGGGCGTGCTGGTGGCAGCGGCGCTTGCGGCGCCGTCCGCGCGCGTGGCGGACGTCGCGCCGCAGGGGGCGTACGTGGGGTCGCCGTTCGCGACGGGGCTGCTCGAGGGCTACAACACGATGGACGCGCTCGCGGGGCTGGCTTTTGGCATCGTGGTGGTGGGGGTCGTGCGCGACCTTGGCGTGAGCAAGCCGGCGGACGTCGCGCGGGGCACGATCGCCTCTGGCGTGGGAAGCGGCCTCATCATGGCGGTGGTGTACGCGCTCGTGACCGTCATCGGCACCCAGAGCAGGGGCGCGCTTGCGGCATCCAGCAACGGCGGCATCGCGTTTGCGCAGATAGCGCGCCTGTACCTGGGGAACGTGGGCCTGGTGGTGCTTGCGGCGACCGTGACCGTGGCGTGCCTGAAGACGGCGGTGGGCCTGGTGACGAGCTGCTCGCAGACGTTCGTGGGGATGTTTGGCGGGAGGGTGACGTACCGCGGATGGGCGGTTGCGTTCACGATTGCGTCGTTTGCGCTGGCAAACGGCGGCCTCGACGCGCTCATCGCATGGTCTCTGCCCGTGCTCGACGTGATGTACCCCCTTGCCATCGTGCTCATCGTGCTGGCGCTTGCGGGCGGGGCGTTTGGGTACGACCGCGTGGTGCTTGCGTGGGCGGAGGGCGCGACGCTGCCGGCGGCGGTCCTGGGCGCGGCGGGCTCGGCCCCCGCGGCGCTTGCGGCGACTCCCGTCGTGCGGGCAATGG
>NZ_JBQKDH010000024.1:0-6345 GCF_052121955.1 Parafannyhessea sp. LCP19S3_B1
CGAGCGCAGCGAGGTCCAGGTCGCCCGCGGCTTCGGACGCGGCGGGCGCGTCAGTCGCGGCAGGCGCGACGAGCGCGTCGTCGGCAGCCGGCTCGCGGCGCTCCGGGCGCGCGGGCTTCTCGGCCGTAAGCTCGTCCACGGCGCGGCGGGCGTCCGCACCCAGAAGCTGCGCCAGGCTGGGGCCCGGCTTCACCATGTGGCCCGCAAACAGCGGGCAGGCCGCGTCCTTCTCGCCCACGCGCCGGCCGGACTGGCTAGGCTCCAGGCACTCGCAGTGCGTGCGCAAAACGCCCATGCGCTCCGTCATGAAGCGGCAGTCGCCGCAGGTGCGGGCCGCGGCGCGGGCGTTCGTGCGGTTGTTGCGCAACATGGACGCCGTCCCTAGCGGTAGGACTCGGCGAGCTTCTGCCACGCGGGCATGGAGTTCACGATGGTCTCGTACGAGACGCAGTACCCCAGGCGCACCCAGCCCTCGCAGCCAAAGCTGTTGGACGGCACGGGCAAGAGCTCCAGGTCGCGGGCGCGTCTGAAGAACGCCTCCGCGTCGGGCTCCAGCGACTTGACCCACAGGTAGAACGCGCCCTCCGGCTCGATGCAGGTGTAGCCCAGCTTGCGCAGGCCGCCGGCAAGCGCCTCGCGGTTGCGCGCGTACGCCTCCACGTTGGTGGGCTCGTCCACGCAGTCTATCAGCACGCGCTGGAACAGCGCCGGCGCGCACACAAAGCCGAGCTTGCGGCCCGCGCCCGCGACGGCAAGCACAAGCTCGTCGTGGTCGGGGTTCGTGTTCGGCACCAGCGCCCAGCCAATGCGCTCGCCCGGCAGGCTGAGCGACTTCGAGTACGAGTAGCACACGATGGTGCGGTCGTAGATCGCCGGCACCCACGGCACCTCCGCGCCATACGTGATCTCGCGGTACGGCTCGTCAGACACCAGGTAGATGGGATGGCCAAGCTCCTCGCTGCGGCCGGAAAGCACGGACGCGAGCGAGAGGAGCGTGCCCCTGGTGTAGACGGCGCCCACGGGGTTGTTGGGCGAGTCGATGATGACGGCCTTGGTGTTGGGCGTGATGGCGGCGTCCACCGCGGCGGCGTCCACCTGGAACGTCTTGGCGTCTGCCATGACCTCCACGCACGCGGCGCCTGCGGTCTCGATCCAGACGCGGTACTCCGGGAAGTACGGCGCGATCACGATGACCTCGTCGCCGGGGTTCACGATCGCGTGCAGCGTGATGCTGATGGCCGCGGCCGCACCGCAGGTGAGGTACAGGTCGCCTGGCTCGTACGACGTCTTGAAGCGGCGGTTGAGCGAGTCCGCGACCGCCTGGCGCGCCGCGGGCAGGCCGGCGGCAGGCGTGTAGCCATGCAGCTGTGCCGCGGGCAGCGCCGCGTTCCTGACGATGGACTCCCTCACCGCGTCCGGCGCGGGGACGGACGGGTTGCCCAGGCTGAAGTCGAACACGTTCTGCGCGCCGATCTGGGCCTTGCGCGCCGCGCCGTACGCTGCGATCTCGCGGATGGAGGACTTCGCCGCGCCGTAGTCGTAGCTCTTCTGGTTGATGGCCATTAGCTCTCCTCACTCTGGGCGGGCGCCTGCGCGTCCGCAGCGTTCGTCTTGTCTTCCTCCGGGTGGGCGGCGAGGTAGGCGTCCCACTCGTTGTCCAGAAGCGCGTTCACGGCGTCGCCCTCGACGGTCTCGCGGTCAAGCAGCACGCTCGCCATCGTGCGCATCTGCTCCGCGCGGGCCTCGAGCACCTCGCGGGCGCGGACGTGGGCCTGGCGCATGATGCGCTCCACCTCGTCGTCGATGCGCTTGGAGGTCTCGGCGGAAAGGTCGTGGTGGTTGGTGTAGTCGCGGCCCAGGAACACCTCGTGCTGCGGCTCGCTGAACACCTGCGCGCCCAGCTCGTCGCTCATGCCGTACACCGTTACCATGGAGCGGGCGATCTTCGTGGCGCGCTCCAGGTCGTTGCTGGCACCCGTCGTGATGTCGTCGCAGAACAGCTCCTCCGCGGTGCGGCCGCCCAGAAGCACGGCGATCTGGTCAAGCATGCCGTCGCGGGTCTCCAGGAAGTGGTCCTCCTCCGGCAGCTGCATGGTGTAGCCCAGCGCGCGGCCGCGGCTGATGATGCTGATCTTGTGCACGGGGTCGCTGTTTTCGAGCACGTGGCCCACGAGGGCGTGGCCGCTCTCGTGGAACGCGATCGTGGTGCGCTCCTTCTGGCTCATCACGCGGCCCTTCTTTTCCGGACCGGCGATGACGCGCTCCATGGACTCCTCTATCTCGGGCATGCCGACGACGTCCTTGTGGCGCCGCGCGGCCAGAAGCGCGGCCTCGTTCATGAGGTTCGCGAGGTCCGCGCCCGTGAAGCCCGGCGTGAGCTTCGCGATGCGGCCAAGGTCGATGTCCGCACCCAGGGGCTTGTTCTTGGAGTGGACCGTCAGGATCTTCTCGCGCCCCTTGACGTCCGGGCGGTCCACCGTGACCTGCCGGTCGAAGCGGCCGGGGCGCAGCAGCGCCGGGTCCAGGATGTCCGGGCGGTTCGTGGCGGCGATCAGGATGACGGCGGAGTTGTCGTCGAATCCGTCCATCTCGACCAGGAGCTGGTTCAGGGTCTGCTCGCGCTCGTCGTGCCCGCCGCCGAGGCCCGCGCCGCGCTGGCGGCCGACGGCGTCGATCTCGTCGATGAAGATGATGGACGGCGCGGCGTCCTTTGCCTGCTTGAAGAGGTCGCGCACGCGGCTTGCGCCGACGCCCACGAACATCTCGACGAAGTCTGAGCCGGATATCGAGAAGAACGGGACGCCCGCCTCGCCGGCTACGGCCTTTGCCAGCAGCGTCTTGCCGGTTCCCGGGGGGCCCACCAGGAGCACGCCGTGCGGGATCTTCGCGCCCATCTTCTTGTAGCGCTCAGGCTCGCGCAGGTAGTCGCGGACCTCCTTCAGCTCCTCCACGGCCTCGTCGATGCCGGCGACGTCGTCGAACTTCACCTTCGGGCGCGTCTCCTCGGACGTGCGGGCCTTCGTGGCGCGGCCAAAGTTCATGGTGCGGCCGTTTGCGCCGTTCATCTGGTTCATGAAGTACACGAACGCGATGACCACCAGGATGGTGGGGACGACGGTGACGAGGACGGACTGCAAGAAGTCGCTCGACGAGGTGTCGATCGTGAACTTCGTGTCCGGCCGCTTCGCCATGAGCTCCTGCAGGCTGTCCGCACCCACGTAGTAGCTCTTGAAGCGGGACGCCTTGTTCTTCTCGCCCACGTCCGCCTTGTGGCGCCAGTACGTTCCGGAGAGGCTGCCGTCCTCCGTCTTGTACGTCACGCTCTCGATGCGGTCCTGCTTGACGGCGGTCACGAACTCGTTGGTGCTCATGACGTCCGCGGACGGCTTGCCGTTGAAGGCGCCGTAGCCCGTGTACACCGCATAGCACAGCGCGGCGATCATGACGAGCGTGACGATGAGGGACCTGCGGGAGCTGGGACCGTCCGGCCTGAGGCCGTTGGGGTCGAGCCCGCTCCCGCGGTCGTGCTTCTTGTTGTCCGACACTAAGTGACTCCTTGCGTTGCTTGCTTCAGACCTACTTGCTGTAGACCTCGGGCTTCAGGATGCCCACGTAGGGAAGGTTGCGATAGCGCTCGGCGTAGTCGAGGCCATAGCCCACGATGAACTCGTTGGGGACGTGCGCACCCACGTAGTCCGGGGTGACGGCCGCGGTGTGGCCGGGGATGTCCTTCACGGCGAACGCGCAGATCCTGATGGACTTGGCGCCGCGGCCCTTGAGGAGGTCGACCAGGTAGCTGAGCGTGAGGCCCGAGTCGAGGATGTCCTCCGCGATCAGGATGTCGCGACCCTGGATCTCTGTATCGAGGTCCTTCAAGATCTTCACGACGCCGGAGCTCTTCACGCCCGCGCCGTAGCTGGACACGGCCATGAAGTCGACGGCGCACGGCACGGTGATCTTGCGCAGCAGGTCCGCCGTGAAGACGAACGCGCCGCGGAGCACTGCGACCACCAGCGGGTTCTTGCCCTCGTAGTCGCGGCTGACCTCCTGGCCCAATCGACCCACGATCTGCTTGATGTCGTCCTCGCTCAGGATGACGCTCTCGATGTCCGGATGCAGCTCTGCCATTGCGTTCCCTTTCGCTTGTATGCGGGGCGCGCGACGGCTGCCCCTGCATGCGCCGGCCTTGCGGGCCGACCATGCCCTCTCTTGCGGTCAGTCCCTACCAATGCCCAATTCTAGCAGCAGCCTTGTGCGCGGAAGCGTTCGAACTCGCTCGTCCGGCCGTATCCCCGCGACCCACACCACCTGCCCCGTGGGAGAGGTGCGCACCACGGGAACCTGCGGGCGGTCCGCCGCCGGGACCTTGGCCTCGTTCAAGAGGTCCGAGAGCTTCTTGCTCTGGCCGTGCATGCCGAGCGGGCACATGACGTCGCCGGGCGCGGCCGCGTCCACCCACAGGCGCCCGCCCTGCGCGAGGTCAAGCCCGCAGGCCATCGCGTCGAGAAGGACCGACTGGCCGGCCCACTCCACGGCGTGGGCGCGGGCGACGGCCTCCGGCGAGGACCCCGCCGGCACCTGCACGAGGCGGGCGGAGAGCCGCCGGCCGTCGGGCAGCGCGACGCTTCCGGGCACGTCGAGCCACAGGGCGAGGGGGCCGCCCTTCTCGCCCTGCGCGCGCACGAACAGCAGGCCGTACTCCATGCGGGCGTCGCAGCCCATGGGCGTGGACGCCGAGCCCGCGCCCGCCGCGACGAGCGACAGCACGCGGTTGACGTGTCGCGCCTCGAGCCGGGCGTCCGGGCAGACGGCGAGCATGGCCTTGCGCACGACGCGCCGCGCGATGGCGACCTCGCACGCGGCGAGGCGCGCGCCGTCAAGCGCGACCATGGTGGGCGAGCTGCGGCGCACGAGCTCGCGGTACGTGCGCGACGCGACCTGGTTCATGTACGCGTCCTCGTCAGAGAGGATGTCGCACGAGGCGGACACGCTGGACGAAAGGCGCGGGTTGCGCTCGCGAAGAAGCGGCATGACCTCGTGGCGCACGAAGGCGCGCAGGTAGCGGGTGTCGGCGTTCGTGAGGTCCTCGCGCCACACGATGCCGCGCATGCGAAGCAGGTCACACAGCTCCTCGTGCGTGCGGTCGAGCAGGGGGCGCACGATGCGGTTGCGCCGCCGCGGTATGGACGAGAGGCCCGCGGGCCCACTGCCGCGGATCGCGTTCATGAGGAAGGTCTCGGCGCGGTCGTCGGCCGTGTGGGCCGTGAGGATCCGCGCGGCGGAGCGCGGCACGTCGACCTCGCGGCACAGGCGGTTCGCGAGCTCCGTCGCCTCGCGGTAGCGCACCTCGCGGCCAACGTTCTCCACGTTGGACCCCGCCTGCTGGCCCAGGGCCCCCTCGCTCGCGAGCCCGGCCACGTCCACGCGCCGCACGGTGCACGGGATGCCGAAGCGGGCGGAGAGCTCGCGCACGAACTCCTCGTCCTCCTGCGCGTCGAGCCCGCGCAGCCCATGGTTGACGTGCAGCACGTGCAGGCGCTCGCGCGCGATGCGCGCCGTGCCGCGGCCGTCGTCGATGTCGAGCTCCGACGTGGCCGCCAGGAGCAGCAGCGCCGTGGAGTCCGCGCCGCCCGACACCATGAGGACGACCGGCGCGCGCAGGCTGTCGTCGCGCTTGGACGACGGCCTCTGGAACCGCTGGTCGGTACGTGCGAACCTTCTGCTGACGCTTGGCAACGCTGCCTCCGTCCGGACGAGCGCCCCGCGACGCCGGGCCGCGGGCCCACCGAGGTTGTCGGTGGCAAGAATGTTAGTAGCAAGTAAGTGTAGGATACGCCGACGCGGGCGAACGCGGCACCGCGGAAACCCACGCGACACGCAGGGACGGAGCGCCGGTACACTTCTGCTGCGAGTTTGCAGGGCGAACGTAAACTCGGGCCTCACGAGTGCAGGCGGCACCCAGCGCCGGTACACACCTGGGCCGAGTTTGCAGGGAGTCCGTAAACTCGGGCCTCACGAGTACGGGCGATGCTTTGCACCGGTACACACCTGCGCCGAGTTTGCACGCCCGCACGAAACTCGGGGCAGACGAGCACCGGGGGGTGCCTTGGCGGTACACGTCTGGCCCCAGTTTGCATGGGTCTCTCAAACTCGCCCCTCATGTGTGCGGGAGACGCGCCCCGCCGGTACACGTGGGGCCGTAACGCACGGGACCCCGCAAACTCGCGGCCGACGGGGAGTGCGGCAGCAATCCTGTACCTGTCACGCAACGATACCACAGCGCTCCGGCGGCACCGCGACCCCGAGGCGGCGCCTCCTGGCCGCCGGCGCCTCGTAGCGCGTGCG
>NZ_JBQKDH010000025.1:0-5019 GCF_052121955.1 Parafannyhessea sp. LCP19S3_B1
CCTGCTGCCGGCCGCGGGACCCGCTCAGCTCGCCTGCGGCACGGTGGCGGCGTGCGCCGTGTGGGTCGCGTGGGCGCGCGCCCTCGCGCACTCCGGCAACTGGCGGCGCGGCGAGGAGGGCGGAAGCGCCCGCTGGGCGGACGCCCGCGAGATGCGGCCCTTCGCGGACCGCGCGCACCCCGACCACAACATCCTGCTCACCGAGGGCGTGTCCCTCGCGATGTCACGGGACGACCACGACGCGCGCTACGAGCGCAACCGCAACGTGCTCGTGGTGGGCGGCTCCGGCTCGGGCAAGACGCGCGGCTACGTGCTCCCCAACATCATGCAGATGAACGCGTCCTACCTGGTCACCGACCCCAAGGGAACGCTCGAGCCCACCTGCGGGGCGATGCTGCGCGCCCACGGCTACCGCGTGGCGTGGCTCAACACCGTGGACTTCTCGCGCTCGAGCCACTACAACCCGCTCGCCTACGTGCGCACCCAGCAGGACGTGCTCGAGTTCGTCGACTGCCTCATAGAGAACACGAACGGCGAGAGGACGAGCTCGGCTGACCCCTTCTGGGAGAACGCCGAGCGGCTCCTGTACACCGCGCTCGTGGGGTACCTCGTCGAGCACTGCCCCGAGGCGGACCGCAGCCTCCCGGGGCTCATGACGCTGCTGTCGCTCGCGGAGGCGAGGGACGAGGACGAGTCGTTCATGAGCCCGCTCGACGTGCTCTTCGAGGAGCTGCGCACCGGCTGCACGTGCGTGCCCGTGCGCGAGGCCGCCTCGGGCGACGGCAGGTCGGTCACGCGCGGGCGCGGCCCGGGCGTGCGCTGGGTGCCCGTGACCGAGCCCGCCCCGGGCGACTTCTCGCTCTCGCGCTACCACGCGTTCAAGACGGCCGCGGGGAAGACCCTCAAGTCGATCATCATCAGCTGCAACGCCCGCCTGGGCAAGCTCGACTCCGCCGAGCTCCGCGAGGTCCTCTCGGACGACGACCTCGGGCTCGAGGGGATGGGCGACCCCGGCGCGCGCGTGGCGATCTTCGCGACGCCCTCCGAGACCAAGAGCACGTACAACTTCCTCTACGCGATCCTCGCGTGGCAGTGCGTGGGAAGGCTCTGCGACCGGGCGCTCGTGCGCTACGGGGGCTCGCTCCCGACGCCGGTGCACCTCGTGCTCGACGAGTTCTGCACCATCGGCAAGCTCCCCGACATCCAGACCACCATAGCCACCGTCCGGTCCAGGAACATCGGGATGACGCTCGTCGTGCAGTCGCTCTCGCAGCTCACCGCGCGCTACGGCGAGGACGCCGAGACCATCGCGGACTGCTGCGACACGACGCTCTTCCTCGGCGGCAAGTCCACCAAGACCAACAAGGCCATATCCGAGCAGGTGGGGCAGCAGACCGTCTCCACCCTCTCCAGCACCGAGAGCCGCGGGCCCTCGGGCGGCTCCTCCAGGAGCTTCCAGCACGAGGCCCGAGACCTCATACAGGCGTCCGAGGTCGGCAGGATGGACCGCCGCATGGCGATCCTCCTCGTCTCGGGCTGCGACCCCGTGATGGACCGCAAGCTGAGCCCGGAGTCCCACCCCAGGGCGGGCGAGCTCTCGCGCGGCGCCCTCGCGGGCGGCGGGGAGGGGGCGGGACGGATGAAATGAGCCACGGCCGCGCGGGGACCCGGCGGCCGACCCGCGCCGCGGCCGGGAAAGGCCGCCGCAATGCAGGGATCCGACACGGGAGGGGTGCGATGCTCTCCAACATCATCAGGCTCGTCTCGGGGTGCGTCACGTTCCTCGGGAGCTTCCTCATCGTCTGGGGCGCGGTCGCCCTGGGAATCGCGATCAGGGGGCCCGAGGCTGGCGGCTCGCAGATAGCGAGCGCCATCTCGACCATCGCGGGCGGCGCCATCGTGGTGGCCGCGGCGGTCTACTTCGGGATGATCGACACGTCCTGGCTCCCGGCCTAGGGGGCCGGCCATGCCGCTCTCGGTCGCCGTCCACAAGGACATAGGCGAGTACCAGGAGAAGGTCGTCGGCAAGCTCAGCCTGCGCACGCTGCTGTGCGTCGCGGGCGGGCTCGCCACGTCGGTCGCCGCGGCGGCCGCGTGCCAGCTCCTGCTGGGCATCGAGGCCGCGGACGCGAGCCTGCCCGTCATGTGCGCGTCGCTGCCGTTCTGGCTCGCCGGGTTCTGGCGGCCGCACGGCATGCGGGCGGAGCGGTTCCTGCCGCTCCTTTGGGAGCACGCGACGGGCGACGGCGTGCTGCTCTACAGGGGCCCGGAGGCCCACCGTCTCCCAGACGGGCCAATCGCAGTTAGGACGACGCGCCGCCACAGGCGCCGCGCCAGGAGGAGGGGGGCCGAGCTCCGTGAGCCGAGCAAGGAAGGAAGCTAGCGGCGAGGGAGAGGGGCGCGGGCCGAGGCTGAGGCTCGCCGGCAGGGGCAAGTCCGTCGGGCAGCGCATGCGCGAGCAGGACCGCGAGCTCGCCGACGCCACCGCCGAGCAGAGGCGCCGCCGCCACGCGGCGCGCGGCGTCTACGACGCCATCGGGTTCGAGTCCATGTGGGCGGACGGGATCTGCGAGGTGGAGCGCGGGCTCTTCTCGCAGACCGTAGCCTTCTCGGACATCAGCTACCAGAGCGCCCGCAAGGAGGCGCAGGAGGCGGTCTTCTCCGCCTGGTGCCAGCTCCTGGACGGGTTCGGCGCCGACTCGTCGGTGCAGCTATCCATCACCAACACGCCGATCCCCGCGGAGGAGATCGGCAGCCGCTCGTTCTTCGACGAGTCCGACCCGGTGACGGGGCGCTTCGCCGCCGAGTACAACCGCATCCTCAACGACAAGATGCGCGAGGGCATCTCGAACCTCGTGCGCACGCGCCACCTCACCTACGCGGTCGGGGCGCGCGACGTGGAGTCGGCGGTGCCCCGCCTCGCGAGGATCCGCGGCGAGGTCACCCAGGCGCTCCAGCGCGTGAGGTGCGAGGTCGAGCCCCTGGACGGGCCGGCGCGCCTCGCGGCGATGGGCGCCCTCATACGACCGGGCCGCCGCATCCCGACGGACTGGTCGCTCCTCGCGGCGCACACGGGGCTCAGGGCGAAGGACCTGGTGTGCCCGGGCTGCATCGAGAGCAAGCCCGGGGGCTCGGCCTCCAAGCTCCGCATCGACGGCACCTGGTGCCAGGCGCTCGTGTTCCGCTCGTTCGGCAGCGAGCTCATGGACCGCTGCATCGCCGAGATCGTGGACCTGCCGATCCCGCTCTCCGTCTCCATCCACGTGCAGGGCATGGACAAGGCGCGCGCGGTCTCCTTCGTGAAGCAGCGCCTCGCCTGGATGGACAAGGAGATCATCGACGAGCAGCGCGCCGCCGTGAAGCGCGGCTACGACTACACGATCCTGCCCTCGGAGCTGCGCTACTCCAAGGAGGAGGCGGAGGACCTCCTCGACGACCTGCAGAACAAGAACCAGCGGCTCTTCCGCTACACGGGGCTCGCATGGGCCTACGCCGACACGGAGGCCGAGCTCGACGAGCGCGTGCTCCAGATCACGCGCGCCGCGAGGTCGAACTCCATCGAGCTCGAGGCGCTCGACTACCGCCAGCGCGAGGGCATGAACTCGATCCTGCCCCTGGGCAACAACCACGTGGACGTGGGGCGCTTCATGACCACGGCGGAGATCGCCGTGCAGATGCCCTTCGCCACCCAGGAGCTCAACCAGGAGGGCGGCGGCTACTACGGGCAGAACAAGGAGAGCTCGAACCTCGTGATCTGCAACCGAAAGCGCCTCGCGAGCCCCATGGGCTACGTGGCGGGAAAGCCCGGCAGCGGGAAGTCCTTCTCGGTCAAGCGCGAGATAGAGAACACGATACTGGCGTACCCCGACGACCAGGTCATCGTCTTCGACCCGGCCGGCGAGTACTCCTCGGTCGTCGTGCCCAACGGCGGCACGTGCATCAGGCTCGGCCCGGACTCGGACGCCCACCTCAACCCGTTCGACCTCGCGGACGTGGAGGGCCACGCCACGGCCTCGCAGCGCGCCTTCAAGATAGACGCGTTCCTCGCGCTGTCCGGCGCGACCATGGCGGAGGGCCGGCAGGGCCTGCCCGAGGCGGACAAGTCCATCATCAGCCGCTGCGTCGAGGACGCCTACGAGCGCTGCGCCGCCGAGGGGAGGGTGCCGGTGCTCGCGGACCTCTACGAGGGCCTGCTCGCGCAGCCCGAGCCCGAGGCCAGGGGGATAGCGCTGCGCTACGAGCGCTACGTGCGCGGGGCCACCTCGTTCTTCAGCCACGAGAGCAACGTGGGGTTCGACGCGCGCATCACCTGCGTCGACCTGCGCGACCTCTCGCAGAACATGCGCACCTTCGGCATGCTCACGGCACTGGAGAGCGTGCGCAACCGCATGTACGCCAACTTCGAGCGCGGCGTCACGACCTGGCTCTACATCGACGAGGTGCAGTCGCTCTTCGAGCACCCCTCGATCGTGAGCTACTTCTCGAAGTTCTGGGCCGAGGGCCGCAAGTTCAACCTGATCTGCACGGGCATCACGCAGAACTCCGTCTACATGCTGGAGCACGAGGAGGCCCGCAACATGGTCCTCAACTCCGACTTCGTGCTGCTCCACAAGCAGTCGCCGCTCGACCGCAGGGCCTGGGCTGACCTGCTGGGGCTCTCGGAGCGCGAGGAGGGATACATCGACGAGTCCGCCAAGCCCGGCGAGGGCCTCCTCATCGCCGGCGCCGCCCGCGTGCCCATAAAGGACGACTTCCCGAGGGGCCAGCTCTACGACCTCTTCAACACGAAGCCCGACGAGGTCGCCGAGCTCAAGCGCGCCTCCGGCGGGAGGGGCGCCAGATGAGCGCCGACGCGAGGGACGCCGGGAAGAGCCTGGCATCCCAGGCCCCGGACCCGGCGTCCGTCGCCTTCGAGGGCAGGACCGACGCCGTGCGCGCGGGGATCGTGCGCGACGCGGACGCGGAGCCCGCGCGGGCCCTCGGGGGCAGGCGCGGGCCCCGGCGCGGGCGTGGCTCGAG
>NZ_JBQKDH010000026.1:0-3163 GCF_052121955.1 Parafannyhessea sp. LCP19S3_B1
ACGGGCGCCTGCGCCGACCGCTCCTGCGGCCCAGGCGCCCGTCGCGCCGGAGCCCGAGCCCGCCGCCGAGTCCGACGCCTTCGAGTCCGCGCCCACGACGGTGCTCGACCGCGGCGACCAGGCGCCCGCGGACCCCGCTCCCGTGGCGCCCACGGAGGTCGTGCACAAGGCATCGTTCTGCCCCAACTGCGGCGCGCCCGTCGAGCCGGGCGACCGCTTCTGCGGGGAGTGCGGCCACAAGCTTGACTAAGCCAGCCCGGCAGGCCAGCCATCGCGCGTAACAAGAGGCGTCCCCGACCACTGCTCGTTGGTCGGGGACGCCCTCGTATGTGCCGCACGTCCGGGGGGATTCGGACGCGGGTGCGCGGTTCTTCTCGCCTACGCGGCGGTCGCCAGGCGGCGCGCGTCGTCGCGGCGGTCAAGGCCCAGCAGGCGCGCCGTGTGCGTGTCGCTGAAGCCGGCGTGGGAGTGCTGGTACATGGAGATCGCGAGCGTCCACAGGGGGATGAGGACGCTGAGGCAGTTCCAGAGGATGCTCGTCATGGGCATGCCCACGAACGCGACAATGCCGACGCACGAGGTGGACCAGGGGATGACGGACGGGATGATGGCGGCGCTGTTCTCGAGGTCGAGCGCGAGCGCGGAGCCGTCGCGCTCCGTGCCCTCGCACAGCTGGCACGTGAGCATGAGCGCCACGACCTGGTCGCACGCGATGACGCACGTGGCGATGCTCGTGAGCAGCACGCTCGCGAACGGGGTGGAGTGGCGCGCGACCTTGTCGACGTAGTCGCGCAGGCCCAGGAGCAGGCCGGTCTCGCGGAAGATGCCGGAGTACGTGGACGCCACGCCCACGATGAGGGCGATGTCGAGCATCGAGATCACGCCGCCGCCGTTGACCATGCGCGCGATGGCCATGTTCTTGCAGCGGTAGCCGAAGACCAGGATGGCCGGGAGCTCCGCGACGCTTACGTGCTGCACGAAGACGCAGACGAGAAGGGCGGCCACCAGGCTCGCGACCATGGTCCGTTTGACGCTCACCTTGAGCAGGGACAGAACGAGGATGAGGACGGTGGGCACGATCACGACCCAGCCGAGGTCGAACGAAGACGCGAACGAGCCGGCGAACGACGGTCTCATGGCGGTGCCGGAGCTGGTCATGCCCGCGATGCCGTACACGACGCAGCACAGCGCGAACGGCACGGCGCCGGTGCGGACCATGCGGCGCACGTTGTCGAACACCTGCGTCTTGGTGATGCTCGCGACGAGCGCGGCGGAGGAGGACATGGGCGAGCAGCGGTCGCCCACGAACGCGCCGGCGAGGATGGCGCCGCCCACCAGCGCGACGTCCGCCTTCATGGCGGTGGCGATCGTCATGCAGATGACGCCGACCGTGGCGGCCGCCGCGTACGAGCTGCCCACGAGCATGGACATGCCGGACGTGAGCAGGAAGCTGAGAAGGACGAGGTTCCTGGGGCTCACGAGCGTGGCGGACCAGCAGGTGATCGCCGGGATGGTGCCGGCGGCGCGCCAGCTTGCGGTGAGGGCGCCGATGAGCACGAAGAGCGTGAGCACGCTGCCGACGGACCTGAGGCCGCCGACCGCCATGCGCGCCACGTCCCGCACGGAGAAGCCGCGCCACAGGCCGTAGCTCGCAAACAGGAGCATGCCAAACACCAGCAGGGGCAGAAGCGGCGCCCCCAGCACGATGCCCGCCAGAAGCACCAGCGCAAACGTAAGAAGAATGCCTGCCTCGACCATGTTGCCGCTCCCCGCAGCCCAAGGCGCGCCGGTCCGCCGGCGCGCACCACCCTGTATGCGGCACTTAGGTTAGGGGGGTCACACGCGTAAGTCCAACTGTTATTATCGGTATACGATACAAGAGAAACTTGTGATACGGCCCGCGCGTGCGCGAGGCCACGGGGCGGGGGAGGGCGAGGCCCATGAACTTCTCGACCATGGACTACTTCGTGGCGCTTGCGGAGGAGAAGAGCTTCACCAAGGCGGCCGAGCGGCTGTCCGTGACGCAGCAGACGCTGTCCGCGCACATCGCGGGCGTGGAGGCGGAGCTGGGCGTCAGGCTGGTGAACCGCAAGGTGCCGCTGACGCTGACGTACGCGGGCGACGTGTTTCTGGGCTACGCGCGGCGCTTTCAGGCGCTGCGCCGCACGATGGGGCAGGAGTTCCTGGACATATCGCGCGACGAGCGCGGCCTTCTGGGCGTGGGCGTGGCCAGCACCCGCGGCCACATGCTGATGCCCGCCACGATCGCGCGCTTCCAGAGCGAGCACCCCGGCATCAACGTGCTGCTGCACGAGTCCGAGAACCAGGAGCTGGTGAGCCTTCTGAAGGAGGGGCGCGTGGACCTGGCCGTGGCGACGGTGCCGGACGACGAGCCCGGCCTGCAGGTGCGCAGGCTGTGCCGCGAGAAGATCGTGATGCTCGTGGCGGAGGGTCTCTTGCGGGACGTGTGCGACAACGTGGACGAGGCCGTGCGGGAGGCGGGCCGCGGCAACATGGCGCCGCTTTCGCGCTGCCCGTTCATGATGCTGGGCAAGGCGGACGAGCCGGGGGCGCTCTCGCGGCGACTGCTGGAGCGCTCCGGCGTGCGGCCATGGGTGCGCGTGTACTCCAAGAACTCCGAGACGCTGATCGACCTGGCGGCGCGCGGCATGGGCGCCTGCTTCGTGCCGCGTGCGCTTGCGATGCGCGCCATGAGCGACCACCCGGACGCCCGCCTGCGCGCCGTGGGCCTGGGCGACGAGGCGACCATAACCATAAGCGCGGCGTGGAGGGACTCCGACCACGTGTGGAGCGTGATCCTGGCGTTCTACGAGCTGCTGGCCGCGGAGCTCGCCGGCGGCGAGAGCGCGATGCTCGGCCTGGAGGAGGCGTGATGGCGGCCGGGGCGCGCGGCGCGCACGACGCCGGCGCTCAGAGAGTGGCCGACGGGCTCGCGACGTACCTGGACGCGGCGGACGGCTCGGGCGGGCAGGCGCGGCAGGTGCGCTACCGCGTGGAGGCCGCATGCACGGCGCAGGGGCTGCTCGCGTCGCTCGTGCGCTCGAAGCCCGTGGTGGCGCGCGCGTTTGGGGCCGGCGCGCTCGTGCGTGGGGGCGCGGCGCTGCTGTCTCTTATACACATCTCCGAGCCCACGAGACCCAAT
>NZ_JBQKDH010000027.1:0-2909 GCF_052121955.1 Parafannyhessea sp. LCP19S3_B1
CGCACGCGCTACGAGGCGCCGGCGGCCAGGAGGCGCCGCCTCGGGGTCGCGGTGCCGCCGGAGCGCTGTGGTATCGTTGCGTGACAGGTACAGGATTGCTGCCGCACTCCCGATGTGTACCGGAAAATGCAAACTCGGCTCTGATGTGTACCATGAGGAATTAGTCCAATTCCACATAACACGAGGTAGATGACCCGTGCGATCAAAGTCTTAACGAACGACGCGGTACACGTCTGACAGTTCCTGACATGGCTCGACTTTCGATGGCACTCGTCTGACCCGAGTTTGCAACTTCCTGTCAAAAGCGCGCCCATGTGTACCGGCCCGGTACACGTCTGCCGCGAGCTTGCAGGGACCCTGCAAGCTGGGCCGCGAAGTGTACCCGGCCCGGTACACGTCGGCCGCGAGCTTGCACCGACCCGTGAAACTCGGCCGCGACGTGTACGGGCGCGTCAACTCGGGGCCCACGTGTACCGACGACCAGCGCCCCAACGCCCTACTCGCCAAGAGCCCATGGGCGCAAAGCCAGCAATCATACGCCAAGGGCGGGCCTACGCGTTTGCGCAGGTCCGCCCTCATGTCGTTACATGCCAGGTCGACGCGATTCCGCGCCGACGCCCAGCTGTCGCCCGCATCGTAGTCGCCCGCGTCGCAGCCGGCAGCGTCGCAGCCGGCAACGTCCCACGCCGGCTCCCCCGGCCGAGCTACGCGGCCGCGCCGACCTCCGTCAGCCGGCCGGCCTGCGGCCGCTGCGCGCGGTGCGAAATCACCAGTATCGCGATGCCCGCCACCACAAGCGGAATCGACAGGCACTGACCCATCGTGAGCCAGTTGGTGCCCAGCAGGTAGCCCAGCTGCTTGTCCGGCAGGCG
Source organism: Parafannyhessea sp. LCP19S3_B1 (assembly GCF_052121955.1). Lineage (NCBI taxonomy): Bacteria > Bacillati > Actinomycetota > Coriobacteriia > Coriobacteriales > Atopobiaceae > Parafannyhessea > Parafannyhessea sp. LCP19S3_B1. Next base: position 873 of record NZ_JBQKDH010000027.1, read on the forward strand.
CACGAACTCGATCAGAAAGCGGAACGTGCCGTAGCCCAAGAGGAAGGTTCCCAAGAACGTGCCCTGTGGGCGCGGCGGATTCGCCTTGCGCGACAGTGCGAACAGGATGACAAACAGCACGACGCCCTCAAGCAGGGCCTCGTACAGCTGCGACGGGTGGCGGTACACCATGCCGCCGCCCGCGTCGTCGAACATGACGCCCCACGGCAGGTTCGTTGGCTTGCCCCACAGCTCGCCGTTGATGAAGTTTGCGCAGCGCCCAAAGAACAGGCCGACCGGCGCGCCGATGACGGCGAGGTCGCACATGGTGGGGATGGAGATCCTCAGCTTGCGGCACGCAAGAGAGCCGCCGACGATGGCGCCCACCAACCCGCCGTGAAAGCTCATGCCTCCCTCGTAGGTGGCAAATATCTTCAGCGGATGCTGCAGGTAGTAGCCGTCGCCATAGAAAATCACGTAAAACAGGCGCGCGCCGATGATCAGGCCAAACGCGATCGCGATGATCACGCTCGTGACGTCGTCCGGGGAAATCCCCAGCCCCCACCGCCGCGCGACGCGATAGATCACCACGCCGGCCAACGCGATGCCCACGACGTACGCAAGCCCGTACCAGCGAATGGCAAGCGGACCCATCTGCACGATTATGGGGTTGAGGTGATGGTAGAGCTCGTTAAGCCACATCGAACGTCCTTCTCCTTGCGCGCGTCACGTGTGTCGCACGCGCCCCGGCGGGCGTCGCGCGGCCTGAGCGAGAAGTGCCTACCACGCCATCGCGGGCTCGACCTTGGTGACGCCGGGGACGTGCTCCTTCAGGATGCGCTCGATGCCCTCGCTCATGTCGTAGCTGGACAGCGGGCAGCCGGCGCACGCGCCCTGCATCTCGAGCGTGACGACGCCGTCGTCCGTGCAGTTCACCAGCACCACGTCGCCGCCGTCGGCCTGCAGGCTCTGACGGATGACGTCGATGGTCGCCTCCAGAAGCTCGCGGTTCACGCCCTGCTTCGCCTCGCCCTCCGCGGTTGCGGCCTGGTCCTTGGTCTGATTGGTGTTCTCTGCCATGAGTGGCGTCCTTCCCTTGGGCGGAGGCGCGACCGCGTCGCAATTCCTACCGCACAACTTACAATTGCTCCGAGTCTACCCCTAATGCGCCCGGCGCAACCAACATTGCACAAACTTACCCACGCGCCGGCCGGCGGCCGAGCGCCGGCAGAGGGCTGGCCGTGCCCGCCGGCCGGCGGCCAAGCGCTACTCGATGCCGGCAAACAGGTGCCCAGACGTCGCGCCCTTCGCGCGCGGGGCCGGTTTCCTGCCCGCCCGCACGGCCGCAAGGGCCGCCGCCACGCGCGCGACCTGCGCGCCGGCCTCCGCCTCGCCCAGAAGCGTGCAGTCCGCCATGAAGCGCGTGACGCCCGCCGAGAAGAGCTCGCCCATCTGGGGCGTCGCGTCCAGCGGGTGTGCGGCGTATATGTGGCTGCGGCCCTCGAGGTCGGTGCGCACCGGCATGAGCGAGCCGTCGCGCGTCCTCAGCGCGCAGCGCTCCTGCCGCAGGCGGCAGTTCGCGCAGTCGTGGACGCAGCGGTTCGCCACCTGCAGCACGCAGTGCTCGCTCGTCATCGCGCGCGTGCGGCCGCTCGCCACCAGGCCCACCGGCACGTCGGACGCGCCGGCAAGCTCGCACGCCTCCCCAAGCGTCAGCTCGGGCGAAAGCCACACGCCGCGGGCGCCCGCCTCCTCAAGCGCAAGCAGGCAGCTTGGGTTGTGCACGGGTATGCACGGCCTCACCTCGGCAAGCGCGCCGCGCTCGCGCGAAAGCACCAGCTCGGACACGTTGCCCACGCCGCACGGGCACCCCGCCCGCACCAGCGGGTCAAGCCGGTCGTGGTCCACCTCGCGGCACACCTCGTCCAGCCAGGGCACCGGCTCCATGGGCCATGCGGCCCCGCGCCCGCGCGCCTGCGCAAGCGCGTCCGGCGTCGCGTACAGGCGCGTCGCGCCGGCCGCAACGGCCGCGCGCGCAACCGCCGGCGTCGGCACCAG
>NZ_JBQKDH010000028.1:0-1244 GCF_052121955.1 Parafannyhessea sp. LCP19S3_B1
GGGAGTGCGGCAGCAATCCTGTACCTGTCACGCAACGATACCACAGCGCTCCGGCGGCACCGCGACCCCGAGGCGGCGCCTCCTGGCCGCCGGCGCCTCGTAGCGCGTGCGCCCGCCCTGGCGGAAGCCCTTCGGCCTGCCCCGGACGTACCAGCGCATGTAGTCGTCGAGCTGGGCGCAGAACTCGTCGCGCGTGACGCCCGCCCACTCGCGGGAGTAGAGGAACTCCTGCTTGAGGGTGCCGAAGAAGCCCTCGGCGCGCGCGTTGTCCGGGCACGTCCCCTTGCGCGACATCGACCTCGTGGCGCCCGCCGCGTCGCAGAGCCCCCTCCACGCGCCCGAGCGGTAGCAGGCGCCGCCGTCGGTGTGGACGACGGGCCGGGCGCCCTCGGGCTCGAGCGCGAGGGCGGCGGCGAGCGAGGAGTCGCAGAGCTCCTGGTCGGGGTGGGGGGAGATCGACCAGGAGGCCGGGCAGCCGTCCCAGCAGTCGATCACGGGGCTCAGGTAGACCCTGAACCCGTTCAGCCTGATCTCGGTGACGTCGGTGACGAGCAGGGCGCCGGGGCGGTCGGCGGAGAAGTCGTGCGCGAGCCTGTAGTCCTCGCCCGACGCCCTCCTGGCCCTGGCGCGCTCCCTGGGGACGTTGGCCGGCCTGTCGCCGACCTCGCCGGCGTAGGAGCTGTACGCGCGGCGCGGCCTCCTGCCCCTGCGGGCGCGCAGCCCCTGCCTCCGCATGGACTCGCGCACGCGCCTCTCGGGGGCGGGGCCGGCCTCGACGCCGTCGGCGCCGTCCCTCATGCACGCGGCGACCCTCCTGTAGCCCGCGGTGCCCCTGAGGAGCTCGAACGCGGCCCTGACGCGCGCGTCGAAGGCCTCATCGTCCCCCCTCGGCCTCGCGAGAGCGCGCCTCGCGTACTCGTAGGAGCTCTTCGATATCCGAAAGTAGGTCAGGATCCATCGGAGGGGGAACCCGTAGTCCCGCCGCAACCTCTCTCCCAACTCGGCCTTCCGCCTGTTCGAGAGTCTCGCCGGGTCTCCTGCTTTTGGGTCGCTGAGCATCTCCCTCAGCGTCGCCACCTCGAGCCTGAGCCTGTCGAGCTCGCCGGGGGCGGCCCCGGCCCCCTCGGGCGCGCCCGCCCCCGCGGGCGCCCCGCCCTTCCGCGCTCGCGTCCTCTTCCCCGCTGGCATCTTCCTCCCGCCCCCGTCCCCGGCGTCCGCGGCCATGCTAGCGCGCTCGCGCTCCT
>NZ_JBQKDH010000029.1:0-1128 GCF_052121955.1 Parafannyhessea sp. LCP19S3_B1
GGAGGGCGCGGGCGAGGGCGCTGCCACGGAGGCCCCCGGCACCGTCCACGTGCGCGAGGCCGTGCCCGGCGCGGAGCCCGGCACCGTGCTCCACCTGACGGACGCGCCGCTTGCCGTGGGCACCCGCGTCCACGGCGCGCTCGACTGGACGTGGCGCCGCGACAACATGGAGGCCCACACGGGCGAGCACATCGTTTCCGGCATCGTGCACGCGCTCTTTGGCTACGACAACGTGGGCTTCCACATGGGCGAGAAGTGCATCGAGGTCGACTTCGACGGCATCCTCACGCCGGAGCAGGCCCTGGACGTTGAGCGCCGCGCAAACCAGGCCGTGCGCGACGACGTGCCCGTGCGCGCGCTCCTGCCCACGCCGGAGCAGCTGGACGCGATGGACTATCGCAGCAAGAAGGACCACGACGGGCAGATCCGCGTGGTGGTGATCGACGGCGTGGACTCCTGCGCGTGCTGCGGCACCCACGTGGCGACGACCGGCCAGGTGGGCCTGGTCAAGATCCTGCGCGTGGGCACCAAAAAGAAGAAGACCCGCATCGAGCTCTTGTGCGGGCGTCGCGCGCTCGAGGCGTGCGAGGACCTCACGGGGCGCCTGCGCGACACGAGCAACTTCCTCTCCGTCGCGGACGAGGACGTGCCCGACGCCGTGCGGCGCCTCTCGGGCGAGAAGGACGAGCTGAAGCACCTGCTGAAGCAGGCCAACCGCAAGATCATCGACCAGGAGGTCGCGTCCTTCTCGCCCACGGGGGCACTCCTGACGTGCTACCGCGACGGCCTCGACGTGGACGAGCTGCGCTACCTGTGCGAGCGCGCGCTGGAGCGGACGGAGGCCACCATGTGCGCCGCGCTCTCGCCCGCGGCCGGCGGCGATGGACGCATCGCGTACGTGCTCGCGAGCGAGGACGCGGACCTGCGAGCCGCGTGCAAGCAGCTGAACGGCCGCCTGGGCGGGCGCGGCGGCGGCAAGCCCCACATGGTGCAGGGCAGCTGGGCCGCCACGCGCGAGGAGGCGGAGGCCGCCATCGCGGAGCTGCTGGGCTAGGCGCGCCGCGCCCCGCCGCGGGCGGCCCCCGGCGGGCTCTTATAAAAAAAAAACAGCCCACCACAACCAAACAT